>JAGRKZ010000036.1 GCA_020442065.1 Bauldia sp. | reverse complement strand
TACACGATGGTCTACGGGATCATCGGGATGATCAACTTCGCCCACGGCGACATCTTCATGGTCGGGGCGTTCATGGCCCTGATCGGCATCATCCTGATCGGCGTCACGGCAGCAACGCCCGTACTGCTGCTGATGGCCGCACTGCTGGTGGTCCTGGTCGGCGCCATGGCCTTCACCGCGGTGTGGGGCTGGACGGTCGAGCGGGTCGCCTACCGGCCGCTTCGCGGCTCCTTCCGCCTTGCCCCGCTGATCACCGCGATCGGCATGTCGATCGTCCTCCAGAACTTTGTCCAGATCGTCCAGGGCGCCCGGGTGAAGCCCCTGCCGCCGATCATCAAGGGCGGCATTCCGCTGATGGAGAAGGACGGCTTTCTGGTCCAGATCTCCAACATCCAGATCATCATCATCGTCACCACCGTGGTGCTGATGACGGTGTTCTCGCAGATCATCTCGCGGACCTCGCTCGGCCGCGCCCAGCGCGCCTGCGAGCAGGATGCCCGGATGGCGGCCCTGCTCGGCGTCAATGTCGACCGGACGATCTCGCTGACCTTCGTCTTCGGCGCCGGGCTTGCCGCCGTCGCCGGGATGATGTTCCTGCTCTACTACGGCGTCATCGACTTCTACATCGGCTTCAACGCCGGCATCAAAGCCTTCACCGCGGCGGTGCTTGGCGGCATCGGCTCGCTGCCCGGTGCAATGCTGGGAGGTCTGCTGATCGGCCTCATCGAGGTGTTCTGGTCGGCCTATTTCTCGGTCGAGTACAAGGACGTCGCCGCCTTCTCGATCCTCGCCATCACCCTCATCTTCCTGCCCTCGGGCCTCCTCGGCCGGCCGGAGGTCGAGAAGGTCTGACATGGCGGAAGCGACCCCGATCCAGCCGACGGCCGACATTACGCCCGAAGGGGCGGAGCTACAGGCGGAAGAGCGAGCCCGCGCGCTTGCCGGCGAACCGCCGTTCGCCAAGAGCCGCCCCGACCCCAATCGCATCCGCGATTCGATCCGTGACGCGGTGATCGCGGCGGTGGTGTCGCTGGCCCTGTTCGGTCCGCTGGTCGGACTGGAGACCACGCCGCTCGGCTCGACGCTCGGCCTCGTCCCGCACTGGCGCACGGTCGCGATCATCGTCGCGGCGGTGTTCGTCGTCCGGCTGCTCCTCAACCTTTTCGTCTGGAAGTCCGACAAGCCGGTGACGGCATCGATCGGACGGTTCTTCGGCGACGAACCCGTGACCTTCCGCGACTGGCTGCCAATCCTGGTGATCGCCGGCCTGCTCGTGGCGGTCAACCTCGTCGCCGGCGATGTCGGGCTGGTCGTCGCACGCCTCGCGCTCGCCGGGCTGATCATCGTCATCGCCCGGAAGTTCATCGGCCCCTACATGCCGGCCCTGCCCTACGGCAAGGTGTTCGGCGTGCTGTTCATCCTGGTGGCGCTGGTCCTGCCGGTCATCTCCGAGACCTACATCCCGCAGCAGAGCCGTTATCTGCTCGACCAGGGGATCGTCGTGCTCACCTATGTGATGCTCGGCTGGGGCCTCAACATCGTGGTCGGCTATGCTGGGCTGCTCGACCTCGGCTACGTCGCCTTCTACGCAGTGGGCGCCTATTCCTTCGCGCTGCTCGCCTTCTATTTCGGCTGGAGCTTCTGGATCTGCCTGCCGCTCGCCGGCGTCCTCGCCGCGACCTGGGGCATGATCCTCGGCTTTCCCGTCCTTCGGCTCCGCGGCGACTACCTCGCCCTCGTCACCATCGCCTTCGGCGAGATCATACGCCTTGTCCTGATCAACTGGGCGGACTTCACTGGCGGCCCCAACGGCATCTCCAATATCCCGCGCCCGTCGTTCTTCGGCATTCCCTTCGAGCGCGGCGAAGGCGGTTTCGCCGACGTCTTCGGCCTGCCCTTCAATCCCGTCCACCGCATCATCTGGCTCTACTACATCATCCTCGTGCTGGCGCTGGTCACCGGCGCGATCGCGGCGCGGCTCCGCAAGCTGCCGGTGGGACGCGCCTGGGAGGCGCTCCGCGAGGACGAGATCGCCTGCCGCTCGCTCGGCATCAACACCACCAAGACCAAGCTCAGCGCCTTCGCTCTCGGCGCGATGTTCGCCGGCTTTGCCGGCTCGTTCTTCGCGACGAGGCAGGGCTTCATCTCGCCGGAATCGTTCAACTCTCTGGAATCGTTTATCATTCTCGCGGTGGTGGTGCTCGGGGGCCTCGGTAGCCAGATCGGCATCGTCATCGCCGTCATCTTCCTCAACACGGTGTTCGAGCTCCGTGAACTCGCCGAGTACCGGATGCTGATCGTCGGCCTGTCGATGGTGCTGATCATGGTCTGGCGCCCGCGCGGCCTGATATCGACGCGCCAGCCCACCGCCTTCCTGCGCCAGCGCAAGGCGGTGACGGCGGACAACATCAGCCAGGGGCACGGATGAGCGCCTGGGAGACGGACCCCCTCCTCCAGATCGAGCGCCTGACCATGCGCTTCGGTGGCCTGGTGGCGGTCAACAGCCTGTCCTTCGCGGTGGGCCGTGGCGACATCACCGCGCTGATCGGACCCAACGGCGCCGGCAAGACCACCGTCTTCAACTGCATCACCGGCTTCTACAAGCCGACCGAGGGCCGCATCGCCATGGCGCTCGCCTCCGGCGCCTTCGCCCAGGTCGGGGCGGCGACCGCAAGCGGCAAGACCACCATCGACGGCAATCTCTACCTGCTCGAGCGCATGCCGGACTTCGAGATTGCGCGCTACGCCCGGGTGGCGCGGACCTTCCAGAACGTCCGTCTGTTCAGCGGCATGACCGTGCTCGAGAACCTGCTGGTCGCCCAGCACACCCGGCTGATGGCGGCGTCGGGTTTTTCCATTGCCGGCCTCCTTGGCCTGCCGCGCTACCGCGAGGGCGTCCGCGCCGCGACCGAGCGGGCGACCTACTGGCTCGAGCGGGTCGGCCTGATCGAGCGCGCCGACGATGCGGCCGGCGATCTTCCCTACGGCGCGCAGCGCCGGCTCGAGATCGCGCGGGCGATGTCCTCCGACCCGGTACTGCTCTGCCTCGACGAGCCGGCGGCCGGGCTCAACCCCCGCGAATCGGCGGAACTCAACGACCTGCTCCGCTTCATCAGCGGCGAGCACAAGACCTCGATCCTGCTGATCGAGCACGACATGGGCGTCGTGATGGAGATCTCCGACCACATCGTCGTGCTCGACTATGGCCAGAAGATCTCCGATGGCACCGCGCAGCTCGTGCGCAACGACCCCAAGGTCATTGCCGCCTATCTCGGCGTCGACGACGAGGAGGTAGAGCACGTGGGCAAGGAGGCGCGGGCATGAGCGCACCGCTCCTCGCCGTGCGCGGCGTCACCACCTACTACGGCAAGATCATCGCGCTCCGCGGCGTCGACCTCGACGTCAACCAAGGCGAGATCGTCACCCTGATCGGGGCGAACGGCGCCGGCAAGTCGACGCTGATGATGACGATCTGCGGCACGCCCCAGGCACGGGACGGGAGCATCGTCTTCGACGGCACCGACATCACCCGGATGCCGACGCACGAGATCATGCGGATGTCGATCGCGCAGTCGCCCGAGGGGCGGCGCATCTTCCCGCGCATGACCGTGCTAGAGAACCTGCAGATGGGAGCCGCTCCGATCGGCTTCGACAATTTCGACAAGGACCTCGAGAAGATCTACGAGATCTTCCCGGTGTTGAAGCGGCGCGCCGGTCAGCGCGGCGGCACGCTGTCCGGCGGCGAGCAGCAAATGCTGGCGATTGGCCGGGCGTTGATGAGCCGGCCCCGGCTGCTGCTTCTCGACGAGCCCTCGCTCGGCCTCGCGCCGCTGATCGTGCGCCAGATCTTCGACGTGCTGCGCGATCTCAACAAGACCGAGGGCCTGACCGTCTTCCTGGTCGAGCAGAACGCCTATCATGCCCTGAAGCTGGCGAGCCGCGGTTACGTCATGGTCAACGGCGTGATCACCATGTCGGGAACCGGGCAGGAGCTATTGGCACGCGAGGAAGTGCGATCGGCCTACCTGGAGGGCGGCCGCCACTAGCGGCCGGGTAACGCGATGCAAGGCTTGGTCTTCGAACGCGGCATCATCGACTTCCTGCTGGTGACCTGCTTCCTGGGCGGGGGGGCCGCTTTCCTGACCGGCCGGGCGGTTGCAGTCACATGGCGGCCGATCGGCTACCTTCTGCTCTATCTGTTGCTCCTCGCCTGTGCCGTGCGCTTCGTCCACTATGCCCTCTTCGACGGGACGTTGCTCTCGCTCCAGTATTTCGCCGTCGATGCGGTGATCCTGCTGTTTCTCGGTTGGCTCGGCTTCCAGACGACCCGCGCCGGCCAGATGGCCGGCCAGTACTCGTGGATCTTCCAGCGCTCCGGCCCGCTCTCGTGGCGTTCGCGGCAGAAATCAGCCGATTAGGGCGTATAACGCAGGTCTTGCGCCAGTTGCGCGCCCTCGCGGCCCGCTGTATTTTCCAATCAAGCACGGGGTTCCACCCGGCTTCTAACTTGGCGATCAAGTCGCCATCAGCTCCAGGGGAGTCGTTACACATGAGAAAGTTGCTTTTCGCCGGCGCAGCGCTGTCGGCGATGTTGGGTTTTGCGGGCGCGGCCAGCGCCGACATTACGATTTCGACGGTCGGTCCGATGACCGGTCAGTATGCCGCTTTCGGCGCCCAGATGAAGGCGGGTGCGGAGCAGGCAGTGGCCGACATCAATGCCGCCGGCGGCGTGCTCGGCCAGCAGCTCGTGCTCGAGGTCGGTGACGACGCCTGCGATCCCAAGCAGGCCGTCGCGGTCGCCAACCAGCTCGCCGGCAAGGGCGTTGCCCTCGTCGCCGGTCACTTCTGCTCCGGCTCGTCGATCCCGGCCTCCGCGGTCTACAACGACTCCAACATCGTCCAGATCTCGCCGGCTTCGACCAACCCGAAGTTCACCGACGAGCGCCCCGGTCCGGGCACCTTCCGCGTCTGCGGCCGTGACGACCAGCAGGGCCAGGTGGCCGGCGCCTTCCTCGCCAAGAACTTCGGCGACAAGAACATCGCCATCATCGACGACAAGAGCGCCTACGGCAAAGGCCTCGCCGACGAGACCCGCAAGTACATGAACGAGGCGGGCAAGACCGAGGTTCTCAACGAGTCGTACAACGCCGGTGAGAAGGACTACTCGGCCCTCGTCTCGAAGCTGAAGGCGGCCAACATCGACGTGCTCTATGTCGGCGGCTATCACACCGAGGCCGGCCTGATTAAGCGCCAGATGGTCGACCAGGGCATGAGCACCATCCTGGTCTCGGGCGACGCGCTGGTCACCGACGAGTACTGGCAGATCACCGGCGATGCCGGCGCCGGCACGCTGATGACCTTCTCGCCGGATCCGCGCAAGAACCCGATCGCCAAGCCGGTCGTGGACGCGCTCGAAGCCGCCGGCAAGACCGCCGAGGGCTATGCGCTCTACACCTACGGCGCGATCCAGGCCTGGGCCGCCGCGGCCGAGGCCGCCGGCACCACCGACTTCGATCCGGTCGTGGCCGAGCTCGCCAAGGGCAACTTCAACACCGTCCTCGGCGACGTGAAGTTCGACGACAAGGGCGACGTCACCCTGCCGGGTTACGTCTTCTACGAGTGGAAGAACGGCACCTACGACTACATGCAGTAGTCGCCGTCCGCTCCGTACGGACTGCGGGAAACCCCGGCGGCAACGCCGGGGTTTTTCTTTTGGCGGCAAGGCTCTAGCCTTGTCGCATGAATCGAGCGCTGAGGAACCTCATAACCGACGTGAACGGCCTCCTGGTCGGCAACGCCGCCGATGCGGGCGTCAAGTCGGGCGTCACGGTCGTCCTCTGCGAGCAGCCGGCCGTCGCTTCGGTCCATGTCATGGGTGGAGCGCCGGGGACCCGGGAGACCGACCTCCTCGCCCCCGAGCAGACGGTCGAGGCCGTCGACGCCGTGGTGCTCGCCGGCGGCTCGGCCTTCGGCCTCGACGCAGCCGGTGCGGTGATGGCCGCGCTCGCCGCTGCCGGCCGCGGCTTCGCCGTCGCCGGCGCGCGCGTGCCGCTGGTGCCGGCCGCGATCCTCTTCGACCTCGCCAACGGCGGCGACAAGGCATGGGGGACGGCGCCGCCCTATGCCCGCCTCGGCGCCGAGGCCATAGCCGCCGTGGGCGCCGATTTCGCCATCGGCACGGCCGGGGCCGGCGCCGGCGCCAGCACCGCCAACCTCAAGGGCGGCCTCGGCTCGGCATCCGCACGGCTCGGCGATGGCACCACCGTTGGCGCGCTGGTCGCCGTCAACGCCCTCGGCCAGGCGACGATCGGCGACAGCCCGCACTTCTGGGCGGCACCGTTCGAGGTCGACGGGGAGTTCGGCGGCCGCGGCTGGCCGCCTGGCCCGGTCGCGGACGCCGTGACCCTCCGCCACAAAGGCCAGGCACGCCCCGGCGAAAACACGACCATCGGCATCGTCGCCACCGACGCGACCCTGACCAAGGCCGAGGCCAAGCGGCTGGCGATCATGGCCCATGACGGTTTCGCCCGGGCGCTATGGCCCGCGCATACCCCCTTCGACGGCGACCTCGTCTTCGCGCTCGCCACCGGCCGGCGGCCGCGGGCCGCGGCGCCGGACCTGATCGCCCTCGGCGCCGCCGCCGCCGCGTGCATGGCCCGCGCCATCGCCCGCGGCGTCTATGAGGCGACACCGGCGTCGGACGACCGCGTCCCCACCTGGACGGCCCGGTTCGGCGACGGTTGACCCGTCCGCGGGCGCAGCGCCGCGCGTGTCACAATCGTGGCGTTCCGTCGTCCATGAAGGGCTCCGGGAGGGCGTTCGTATCCTCATCCGGAATTTCTTCGGCGACGGCATCGGACATCGCCTCGATGCGTTCCCCCGCCGCCGGCGCCCGAAGGAAATACTCTGTCGGCGTCTTCCCCCTCCCGCTCGCATGTCGCGTGTGGGGTCTCCCCTGAACCTGATTGTCTGCGATCATCATCTCGTCGTCGCCGTGACGTTCGACGACGAGGTAGACGTGATCCGCCCCTACCGGCGACGTCCGGTCGTAGCGGACGCCGACGTCGCCCGGCCGCTGCATTCCGATCGCCACGCGTTGCCAGTGCTGATTGTTCCTGAGCCGCGCTGCAAGATTGCCGGCCCCAAGCGTCATGGGCACACGAACACCTGCCTCGATGAGAAAGGCGCTCAACGTTGCTGCGCAGGCGTTGTGAGGATAGGTCAACCCCTGGCGTCTCATCGCCTGCGCCGCGGTTGCCTGGATACGGGAAATACTCGACGGATCGCTGCCCAATCGTACAAGGCGCTCAGCAATACCGCGCAAGGCTTCAATGCTTGCGGCAGCCGACATGACCTGCTTGTCGTCGTCCGCCCCGGGAGGGGCCGCACGGCATTGGCTTGCAAAGGCTGCATCGCCTGCCGCTATGACTTGACCAATGATCAGTCTCGCCGGAAGTCGCGATACGGCCTGGAGAGCAGCAAGGGCTGGCCTGGCCACGGGCCATGCTGAACAGAACACGGAATTGAAATTGGATATTGCCTCAATTCCAACTTCAGGACCCGTATCATGGACAGATATCGCTTCATCTATCTTGTTCTGCAGACTCTCTGCGCTGGACGTTGACTTGGACTTGGCCACTTTTTCTCTCCCCATATTTTCAACAACTCTTCTCAACTCAAACTGTCGCGATTGCGGAAGCGAGCACCCGAGCCGTTCTCTTCTATTGATGTACCTATAACTTGTAATATGTACAATTCACAATTTATGGTTCTTTGTGTCGGTACGGCAGCCCGAAGGAGCGAGCGCCGTCCCCATTCGGGTACAGGGGCCCGTTGCGCCTTCGCCGACCCGCGTGTTACGCCGCGCCTGCCATGGCTCCGACGACGCTGATCGCCCCTTCCATCCTGGCTTCCGACTTCGCCCGGCTCGGCGAGGAGGTCGAAGCCATCGACCGCGCCGGAGCGGACTGGATTCACCTCGACGTGATGGACGGGCACTTCGTGCCGAACATCACGTTCGGACCGGCGGTGATCGCGGCGCTCCGCGGGCGGACGACCAAACCGTTCGACGTCCACCTGATGATCGCGCCGGCCGACCCCTATCTCGCCGCCTTCGCCGAGGCCGGCGCCGACACCATCACGGTCCACCCCGAGGCGGGACCGCATCTCCACCGCTCTCTCCAGACCATCAAGGCCCTCGGCAAGAAGGCCGGCGTCGCCCTCAACCCGGCGACCCCGATCGACGTGCTGGCGCACATCCTCGATCTCGCCGATCTGATCCTGGTGATGAGCGTCAACCCCGGCTTCGGCGGCCAGAGGTTCGTTCCGGGCTCGGTGGAGAAGGTGAAGGCAGTGCGCGACATGATCGGCGCCCGCGACATCCTGATCGAGGTCGACGGCGGCATCAACGCCGAGAATGCCGGTGCGCTCATCCGCGCCGGCGCCGACGTGCTGGTCGCCGGCTCGTCCGTGTTCAAGGGCGGTGACTATGCCCGCAACATCGCCGCGCTCCGCGGCGGCGCGGCGGCCGGGAGAACCGCGCGTGGCCGGCGCTAGGCTCGCCGTCGCTGCCGCTTTCGTCCTCGCCGGACTCGGCCGGGTCGCCGCCGGCGACTTCGCCGACCGCGAGATCTTCGGCTTCTCTCCGGACGGCGGAACCTTCGCCTTCGAGGAATTCGGCGTGCAGGATGGCTCCGGCTTCCCCTACGCCACCATCTACGTCATCGACACCGCGAAGGACGCCTGGGTGAGCGGCACCCCGATCCGGGTCCGCATCGACGACGAGACCGCTCCCCTCTCCCAGGCGCGAAGCAAGGCGCGGGCGCTTGCCGCGCCGATCCTCGCCCGGCACGGCATCGGACCGGGCGGCCGAACCGTGGTGAGCAACCCCTCGACCGAACTTTCCGCCGACCCCTATGCCGTCCGCTTCCTCACCGAGAACTACGCCAACTGGGGCAATCACGACTGGACCCTGACGCTGACGCCGGTACCGCTGCCCGAGCCGGCCGGCTGCGAGAATCTCGGGCCGACCCAGGGTTTCCGGCTCGACCTCCGCAACTGGCTGGACGAGTCCTGGACGCTTCACGACGACACCGCCCTGCCCGCCTCGCGCGGGTGTCCGCAGGACTACGCCATCGCCGACGTGATTACCTATTTTCCCGACCAGAGCCCGTCCGGGGTGATGGTCGTGCTCATCCACGTCATCAGCCAGGGCTTCGAGGGGCCGGACCGGCGCTTTCTCGCCGTCTCGACCCAATTCACCGACCGCTGAGAAGGACCGACGCCCCCGATGATCCCCCGCTATTCCCGCCCAGAGATGGCCGCGATCTGGTCGCCCGAAACCCGCTTCCGGATCTGGTTCGAGATCGAAGCGGCCGCGCTCGACGGCATGGCCGAGATCGGCGCGGTGCCGAAAGAGGCGGCAAGGGCCGTCCGGGAGCGCGGCGAGGCCGCGGTGTTCGACGTCGCGCGCATCGATGAGATCGAGCGCGAGACCCGCCACGACGTCATCGCCTTCCTCACCCACCTCGCCGAGATCGTTGGGCCGGAATCGCGCTACGTCCACCAGGGCCTGACCTCGTCGGACGTGCTCGACACCTGCCTGTCGGTGCAGCTCGTCCGCGCCGCCGATCTCCTCCTTGCCGACGTCGACGCCCTCCTCGCCGCGCTCAAGCGGCGGGCCCACGAGTACAAGGACACCGTCTGCATCGGACGGAGCCACGGCATCCACGCCGAACCGACCACCTTCGGCCTCAAGCTCGCCTTCGCCTATGCCGAGTTCGCCCGGAGCCGCCGCCGCCTCCATGCCGCACGCGAGGAGGTGGCCGTCGCCGCGATCTCCGGCGCGGTCGGAACGTTCGCCAACATCGACCCGCGGGTCGAGGCGCACGTCGCCCGCGCCCTCGGCCTCCGGCCCGAGGCGATCTCGACCCAGGTCATTCCGCGCGACCGCCACGCCATGTACTTCGCCACCCTCGGCGTCGTCGCCTCCTCGGTCGAGCGGCTCGCTACGGAAATCCGCCACCTCCAGCGGACCGAGGTGCGCGAGGCGGAAGAGTTCTTTTCGCCCGGGCAGAAGGGCTCCTCGGCCATGCCGCACAAGCGGAACCCGGTGCTGTCGGAGAACCTCACCGGCCTTGCCCGCCTCGTCCGCTCGATGGCACTGCCGGCGATGGAGGACGTGGCGCTGTGGCACGAGCGCGACATCTCGCACTCCTCGGTCGAGCGGGTGATCGGCCCCGACGCCACCATCGCCCTCGACTTCGCGCTGGTGCGGCTGACGGGGCTCATCGACAAGCTCCTGGTCTATCCCGAGGCGATGCAACGGAACCTCGACCAGCTCGGCGGCCTTGTCCATTCGCAGCGGGTCCTGCTTGCCCTCACCGCCGCCGGCATGAGCCGCGAGGACGCCTACCGGGTGGTCCAGCGCAACGCGATGCCGGTCTGGGAGGGCAAGGGCGACTTCCTCTCGCTTCTCAGGAACGACCCGGAAGTGACTCGGAAGATTCCGGAAAACGACCTGGCTTCCCTCTTCGACGTGGCGCCCCATATCGCCCATGTCGACGAGATCTTTCATCGGGTCTTCGGCGTAAGCGGCTGAAAGCGAAGGACAAACATGGCCTCTCCGATCTACGACATCCCCGTCAGGCGCATCGACGGCACCGACACCAGCCTGGGCGAGCTCGCCGGCAAGGTGCTGCTCATCGTCAACGTCGCCTCGCAGTGCGGAAAGACGCCCCAATACGAGGGCCTCGAAGCCCTCTACGGCGAGAGGAAGGACGAGGGCTTCGCCGTCCTCGGCTTCCCCTGCAACCAGTTCGGCGGCCAGGAACCCGGCACCGAGGCCGAGATCGAAGCGTTCTGCCGCTCGGTCTACGGGGTCGACTTCCCGATGTTCGCCAAGCTCGACGTGAAGGGGCCGGACCAGCACCCGCTCTACAAGGCACTGGTCGCCGCCCAGCCGAAACGGACGCTCGAGCCTGACGCCGCCAATCCCAAGCCGGCCGAGGGGGACGTGCGCTGGAACTTCGAGAAGTTCCTCGTCAGCCGCGACGGGCAGGTCGTCGGCCGCTACGATCCGGACGTCAAGCCCGAGAGCGCCGTGCTCACGGCCGCGATCGAGACGGCGCTCAAGGCGCCGCGCTGACGTTCAGGAGGAGGAGCCAACCTATGCGGACGACCATAGCCCTTACTTTCGCGGCGGCGCTCGCCGCCCTCGCCTCGCCCGCCGGCGCGGCAAGCTTTGACTGCGCCAAGGCCAAGGCGCCCGACGAGGTCGCGATCTGTGCCAATCCCGATCTTTCGGCGCTCGATTCGGAGATGGGCGGACTGTGGTTCGCCTACGACCAGTTTCCCTTCCTGATGGGGGCGAACGGTAGCCGGCAGGACGAGGCGCGGCAGTTCCTCGATGTGCGCGCCGCCTGCGGCGCCGATGTCTCTTGCCTCAAGGGCGCATACGCGGTGCGCAACGCGACGCTGAAGCAGCAGATCAACATGGCGATGGACCAGTATTGCTCACCGCAGTGACGGTGAGAGGGCGCCGCGGTGCAGGCGGCGCCCGGTGTTCCGGCACTAGGCCGCTTCGTCGCCCCAGAGCAGGCCGGAGCGATAGAGCAGACCGGTGATCGCGGCGCCGACGAGCGGGGCGACGATGAAGAGCCAGAGCTGCGCCAGGGCCTGGCCGCCGACCAGCAGCGCCGGCCCCAGGCTCCGCGCCGGGTTGACCGAGACGCCGGTGACGTTGATGCCGACAATGTGGATGACCGCCAGCGTCAGGCCGATCGCCATGCCGGCGAAACCGGCGATGTGGAGCGGCGTCCCCTTGCGGGTCACACCGAGGATGACCACCAGGAACAGGAAGGTGGCCACCACCTCGAACACCAGCGCCGAGAGGGTGTTGTACTCGCCAAGGTAGCCAGGCCCCCAGCCGTTGGCGCCGAGGCCGCCGTCCCAGCCCGACGCCTTGCCCGACATGATAAGCGCGAGCACCGCCGCGCCGGCGATCGCGCCGAGGCACTGGGCGATGACATACTGGATCATCTCACCGGTCGGCATCCGCCCGGCGATCCACACGCCGAAGCTGACGGCCGGATTGACGTGGCATCCCGAGACCTGGCCGATGCCGTAGGCCATGGCGACGATGGCGAGGCCGAAGGCGAAAGAAATCCCGAGGACGCCAACAGTCGTGGCCCCCACCGCCGGCCCGGCGATCACCGCCGCACCACACCCGAACAGGACAAGCGTAAACGTGCCGATGAACTCGGCGAGCATCTTGCTCATAGGCGACTCTCCCCAGCAGAATCAGCTCTGCGCGGGCGATCCTAGCGCTATTGCGGATTTTGACGAGAGGATTCGCGCGTCAGTTGCCGACGAGCGCGGATACCGCCGTATCGACCGAGAGAGTCGCCATGAAACGATTCCCGCAAGCGCTGCGCGACATCAGAAGTGCGCAATCGCCGCGCGACAGGTCGCTGCCGACATAACGGAGATCGACCGTCACCGTGTCGTTCCACGTCCAGTAGACGCCGGCGTTCCACGACCAGTAGTCCGGCAGGTCGAGGGAGTCGGCGAAGAACTGATAGCCAAGGCCGCCGGAGACGCCGAAATTGGCCGGCAAGGCAACATCGGCGGTGCCCTCCAGCCACAGCGAATGATCGCCCATCTGCGAGTAGTCCGGCGCGAAATTGGCGTTGGCGCCGACCGTCAGGCTGTCGGTGGCGTAGTACTCCGCGGCGCCGACGATCGCACCGTAATCCGGCGAGGTCTCGTTGACGTAGAAATAGTGAACGTAGCCCAGGTCGAAGGCGGCGCTGTCGGTTTCCGGGCGGATGCCGATCGAGGCGTCGATCTCGACGTCGTCCTTGCCGAAGTCGACGTTCGACGCCCACACGCCGGCATAGACGATGCTGTAGTCGAGCTCGACATAGCCCTGCACGGCGGCCTTGCCGTCCGTCTGGCTGATGCCGTTGTAGATGTAGTCGCTGGTGAGGGCCGCGCCGAAGGCGATGTCGAAGTCGTCCGGCAGACCGCCGGCCACAACAGGCCCCGAAAAAACTAGCAGCGCAGAAAGGGCGTAGAGACCCTTCGCTGCGCTGCTTGGCAATTGCAACATTTCCAGTGCCGCCCCATTCCCCCGAAGTCGGCTTTATCCCCGCGGCCATTAGGCGGGACGATGTCGGTGGGTACAAGGGCAAACCGGGCTGTCGAGGGCTTTTGCCGGGAAGTGTTGCCCATCGGCCACTTCGTGGCCGCGGAGATACACGGATGTTGGCCAGCCTCCTTGGCCGACGGGCCGGTCTTCATTGAGGCGCGGCCGGACGACTGCCCGCCAAGCATGCGAGACAAGTAATACTGTGTCAGTCGTGCTTACCTTTTGAGACGGCTCCAGAACCCAAGCGCATAGCCGCTGTCGGTCACGCCTCGTTTCTGCAATCTGCCGACGTAGAGATCCAAATATACATTCAATCTCGGAGATTTAGACATCATGCATGCAATTTGTTTTGACTTCGGAGCGGGTCGAGTCGATATTGCATGCAATTTACGGCAACGAGGACTCCCCGTCACCCTCAGCCGGCACTATGCGGAGATCGGACATGCGCGCAGCGGCCTTCCTGTCGATCTTGGCGATTGCGATTGCAGCAAGCGCAACGGCACGCGAGCGCGCCTTCCACCCCACCGGTCCGACACCGATGGCGTCAGCCGGCGAATCCACCCTGTGCGCATTCAGCGCCCCTCAGCTGTCCGGGTATCGGACCAAAGCCGGCGAGCGGAAGATTTGCTACTACGATTGCGGTGGACTTCCGACAGCGATCGTCATCCGATCAGACGCGTTGTGCTCCGGGGAGCAGACCGTCTTCGTCTGGGACAGCGATTCGACGCTGATTTCGCTCGAAAGACGGCCCCGTGGTAACGGGAAGACCGTTGGCATCACCCCTGCTCCACTGCCGGAGTGACCGCGACGGCCGCGTGGCCGCACAATCTGCAGTCCGCTGACTACTGCCCCCTGGCGGCGGCAAGCATCGCCTTGGCGCCTTCGGCAAGATAGGTCTGGTCGGCGCCGAGGCAGACGAACCGATAGCCGCAGTCGATGAAGAAGCGGGCGCGCGCGGCATTGACGGCGAAGGCGCCCGCAATCTTGCCCGCGACCTTGGCGCGATCGGCAAGCCGGCGGATCGGCTCGTCAAGCCAGTCGGCGGTGGCCGCGATCTCCTTGCCGCCCGACAGCGTCACCGACAGGTCGGACGGTCCCATGAAGACGCCGTCCAGCCCCTCCACCGCGAGGATTTCGTCGACCAGTTCCAGCGCCCTGGCGGTCTCGACCATGGCGAAGACTACCGTCGCCTGATTGGCGGTGCGAAGCTGCGTCGGCAGATCCGGAACGCCGAGCACTGTCATCGCCCGGATCGGCCCCCAGCTCCGGTCGCCCAGCGGCGGGTACTTGGTGGCCGCGACCAGCGCCCGGGCGTCCTCGACCGTGTTGATCATCGGCGCGATCACCGCCTCGGCGCCAAAATCGAGCGCACGGCTGGCCATGGCGTTGTCGCCGACGGCGATGCGCACCACCGCCGGCTTGCCGGCATAGGCAACGGCGCTGATCGAGCGCATCACCGACTGGACGTCATGCAGCCCGTGCTGCATGTCCATGGCGACGGCATCGAACCCCTGGCGGGCGACGAGTTCGGGCACCAGCGGCTCGGGCAGCTGCGTCCAGCCCGAGATCAGCGTCTCGCCGGCGCGGAGTCGATCGGCGAGGCCGGTCATGACGGGCTCCTCAGCAGGTGGTGCGGATCAGGTCCCGGCCTCGATCTGGGCGATCGCCGTCGCCATCAGCTCGGTCATGGTGCGACGGATCTGGTGGTCGGACTGGTCGACACCGGCCGCGTCGAAATCGGCGCGGATCTTCCGGAACACGTCTTCCTCGCCTGCCTCCTCGAAATCGGCCGCGACGACACTCTTGGCATAGGTCTCGGCCTCGGAGCCCGCCTTGCCGAGCTTCTCCGCCGCCCACAGGCCGAGGAGCTTGTTGCGCCGGGCCTCCGCCTTGAACCGGAGTTCCTCATCGCGCGCGAACTTCGCTTCGAAGGCATCCTGGCGCTTGTCGAAAGTGGTCACGGAAACGGCTCCTCGTGGCGGACACGCGTCTTGCGCGGGACTTGCATATCCCCTGCCCATGACTAAATCAACGCCGCGGGCCGTGCTGCGAAGGCGTCCGGCGCCCCGTCCGGCGGGGCAGCGTCATTGTTTATCGGGGACCGATCGAATATGGTCACGGCGAGAGGCGGTCCCGCGTCTCCGAGTCGGCCATAGGCCCTTGATGCGGCAGGAATTTTCCAGACCCCAATCGATATGGACATCCTCAAACCACGGTATGTGCCCATGAATCGTCGTCGGCGCATTTATGAAGGCAAGGCAAAGATCCTCTTCGAAGGGCCGGAGCCGGGCACCCTCATTCAGTTCTTCAAGGACGACGCAACCGCCTTCAACAAGAAGAAGATGGAGGTGGTCGACGGCAAGGGCGTGCTTAACAACCGGATTTCCGAGCACATCTTCAACCATCTCAACCGGATGGGCATTCCGACGCACTTCATCAAGCGGCTGAACATGCGCGAGCAGCTCATCCGCGAGGTCGAGATCATCCCGCTCGAGGTGGTGGTGCGGAACCTTGCCGCCGGCACCCTGTCCGAGCGCCTCGGCATCGAGGAAGGCACGGTGCTGCCGCGCTCGATCATCGAGTTCTATTACAAGAACGACGAGCTCGGCGATCCGATGGTCACCGAGGAGCACATCACCGCCTTCGGCTGGGCCTCGCCCCAGGAAATCGACGACATCATGGCGCTGGCGATCCGCGTCAACGACTTCCTCGCCGGGCTCTTCCTCGGGGCCGGCATCCAGCTGGTCGACTTCAAGATCGAGTGCGGCCGGCTGTGGGAAAACGACATGATGCGGGTCGTGGTCGCCGACGAGATCTCGCCGGACAGCTGCCGCCTGTGGGACGTGCAGACCAAGGACAAGCTCGACAAGGACCGCTTCCGGCGCGACATGGGGGGCATCGTCGAGGCCTATTCGGAAGTGGCCCGCCGGCTCGGCATCCTGATGGAATCCGAGCGCCCCAAGGGCAACGGTCCGGTCCTGGTGCAGTAGGTCGGCGTGAAAGCGCGCGTCACGGTCACGCTGCGGGACGGCATCCTCGACCCGCAAGGCAAGGCGATCGAGGGAGCCCTCGTCGCCCTCGGCTTCGGCGGCGTCGGCGCCGTACGCCAGGGCAAGGTCTTCGACATCGACCTCGCCGAGACCGATCCTGCCAAGGCCCGCGATGCACTCGACCGCATGTGCAAGGCCCTGCTCGCCAACCTCGTCATCGAGGACTACGCGATCGACATGGGCTGACCGGGCACGCCCGGAACCTGCTCGGCCCGCCACGAACTGACCGCTCCCACGACCCACAATTGCCATAGCCGGTAGACAGAATACCCGCATCGGGGGCACCGACGCGGAGGAACAGTCGTGCCGTCCCCCCTGCCGTTGATCCGCCTCATGCTCGGCGCCGGCCTCGCCGGCGCCTCGGCCCTGGCGAGCGAGCCGCTGGAGGTGCTGCCGGATGGCAAGGCCCGCGTCCGCATCGGCGGCCTCACGCTCTATCATGACCCCAGTGCCTGGAGGATCGACGCCGCGGACGGCACGTACGAGATCCGCTGCCGTGGCGTCGAATGCGACGAGCCGATGATGACGGTCACGGTTGCTCCCGAGGCGGACATGCCTTGCTCGCCGGGTGCGGTGATCGACCGGAGCGCCGCCGACTATCCCCACGCGTGGACCCGCGGCGTCGCGCCTGCACCCGGTCCCGTCGGCCTCACGGTCCATGTCGCCACCCTCGATCAGGGCTGCCGCAACCTGGCCGGCTCGCCGGTCTATGCCTGCACCGCGCATGGCGGCCGAACCTACTGGTTCGACGCGCCAGGCGAGCGCTGCCACACGTCACTGCGGGAGACCGGCGCGCTGCTCAGCCTTCTCAGCGGCCTCTCGGCGGTCGAGGCGGAGGACCGATGACACGACTCCTCGCGGCTGGTGTCGCCGCAGGCGTGGTCCTCGTGGGGGTCTGCGGCACACCGAAGGCCGCCGAATCCGCGGCGGCGACGATTGGCGGCCTTACTCTGCGCTACGATAATTCGCAGTGGAGGATGAGCCACAGCGGCGACGGCACCGAGATCCGCTGCGTTGGAGAGAGCTGCGAGGAGCTCGCGGCCGAGATCGTCACCGGACCCGATCCCGGCGTACCCTGCGACGAACTTCTCCAGCAAGACAGTGGCCTCGAACCCGATGTCATCCACGACCGGAGGCCGGGCCTCGACGTGCTCATTGTTCTTCCTGACCTCGGCTGCCGCAACCTCGCCGCCTCTCCAGTCTTTGCCTGCGCGCGCCACGGCGGGCGGCTCTATCTTTTCACCGGTGGCGAGCATCTCGACTGCCGCGTGCCGCGCGGGGCGACCGACCGATTGATCGAACTCGTGCGGGGACTGGAGGCCCCATGATGCGCTGGCTCGCCATCGCGGCGATGTGCGTGTTGGTGGCAACCGCCGCAAGCGCCAATCCGGCGGAGCTCCGGCTCGGCGCCTTCGTCCTCCCCTATGACGATGGCGACTGGCGGCTCCTCGACCTCGGGATCGACTCCGACGCGAGCGCCCGCCGCCACGAGCCACCGATCGGCTACACCCTGATCTGCAAGTCCGCGCTGTGCGGGGCAACCCGCATGGTGTCGATCTCGGTGAGGCCGGCCGGCCGCGAGGCCGAGGACTGCCCCACGATGACCATGGTCACCGAAAGGAATAGCGATCGCCGCGTCCTGCGGTCGCCGCTGCCGGCCGGCAGCCCCCTCGAGCTCGCCCGGTGTCGGGAGTTCAGCGCTTGCCGCGCCTATACGCCCGCCGCCGACCGTGCCTGTGGCGTCCACGACGGACTCGTCTACCGGTTCGCAACGGGCGCGAATTTCGGCTGCTCCGGTATCCAGGGCGTGGAGCCATCGCTTTTCGACGCGCTGATCGCGGGGCTCCGGCCAGCGGATGGGGACGATGGGAATTGACGCTCGGGCCCACCTGTGTGGAACCGGCTTCACGGCGCCGCCGAATCCTGCGAAACACCAGCGATGAAATCTGCCGTCATCATCTTCCCCGGCTCCAACCGCGACCGCGACATGGTCTCGGCGCTGACCAAGATCCTCGGCCGCAGGCCGGTCACGGTCTGGCACATGGAACACGACCTGCCGGACGTCGACCTCGTCGTGCTGCCGGGCGGCTTCTCCTACGGCG
>JAGRKZ010000188.1 GCA_020442065.1 Bauldia sp. | reverse complement strand
CCGGACCTCTGGCCGGGTTACCCCGGACGCGAGGATTCCGCCGGCGCGGGCGCCGATGCCCTCCCGCGACGCGAAATAGCGGATGAAGCACTGGAACAGTGCGTGGAAAGTGGCCCTGATCGAGGAGCAGAACCCGAACTGGGAGGACCTTTATCCGCTGCTTGGGTGAGCGTCGCGCGATCCTCCGGTCAAGCCGGAGGATGACCGGGGTGGGTCAGGCCGGAGGATGACGTGAGTGGGTCAAGCGGGAGGATGGCGCAGGGCGGGCACTCCGCAGGATGACGCAGGAGTGCGACGGGTTAGCGGACTGTTCCCTCCCGCGCCTACTGCGTCAGCACCACGCCGCCATCGCGGGACCACGAGAGCCAAACCCGGTCGTCCCAACTGATCGGCCGTTCGACCAGCCGTGTGCGGTTGGTGACGGTCGCCTTGACCGTCGCGCCCGTCGGCAGGCGGACATGATAGATCGAGACGTCGCCGAGATAGCCGATGTCCCAGACCTCGCCGGCCACGGTATTGATCGCCTCGCCCGCCGGCGGATCGAGTGAGATCGCCACCTTCTCCGGGCGGATCGCGAACCATGCGGCGTCGCCGCGGGCGGCATCGAGATCCTGGTCGACTTCGACGATGGCGCCGGTGCCGGGGCACTCCATCCGCACGACGCGATCGAAGGTCGTCACGACATGGCCCTCGAGCAGGTTGATGTCGCCGATGAAGTCGGCGACATAGCGCGAGTTAGGCTGCTCGTAGATTTCGGCGGGCGTCGCCACCTGGACGATGCGACCCTGGTTCATCACCGCGATCCGGTCGGCGACGGTCATCGCCTCTTCCTGGTCATGGGTGACGATGACGAAGGTCAGGCCGAGACGCTGCTGCAGGTCGACCAGCTCGAACTGGGTCTCCTCGCGAAGCTTCTTGTCGAGGGCGGCGAGCGGCTCGTCGAGCAGCAGCACCTTGGGTTTCTTGGCGAGGGAACGGGCAAGGGCGACGCGCTGGCGCTGGCCGCCGGAGAGCTGATGCGGTTTGCGCTTGGCGAAGGGGGTGAGCTTGACCAGCGCGAGCATCTCCTCCACCCGCGCCGCGATCTCGCCCTTTGGCATGCGCGCCTGCTTGAGGCCGAAGGCGATGTTGGCCTCCACGCTCATATGCGGGAACAGCGCGTAGGACTGGAACATCATGTTGGTCGGACGCCGGTAGGGCGGAATGCCGGCGAGCGACTGCCCGTCGAGCAGAACGTCGCCGGACGTCTGGCTCTCGAAGCCGGCGATCATCCGCATCAACGTGGTCTTGCCGCAGCCCGAGGGACCGAGCAGGGCGAAGAACTCCCGCTCGTAGATGGCGAGCGAGAGATCGTCGACGGCGGTGAAGTCGCCAAATCGCTTGGTGACGCGGCGGAACTCGATGAACGGTTCCGCCGCGGGGTTGTTCCACGGCGCGAACTTGCGCCGCACGGGACCCAGTGCCTGGGCTACCATCGCGGAGACGCCGGCTGCGCCAACTGGTGCATGCTGTCCGCCTCTACTGCCCGGCCTTCAGGCTCGTCCACATCCGGGTGATTGTACGCTGAGTCCTGGGCTCGTAGGTGGTGCTCGTGAACAGCCGGTCGAGTGTTTCCTGGCTGGGATAGATCGCCTCGTCGGCGATCACGTCCTCGCTGAGCAACTCCTGCGAGTCGATGTTGCCGTTGGCGTAGAAGACGTAGTTGGAATTGGCCGCGGCGACCTCCGGCCGGAGCATGAAGTTGATGAATTCCAGCGCCTCGTCCGGATGCGGGGCATCGGCAGGGATGAGGAAGCTGTCGAACCACATCTGGGCGCCCTCGCGCGGGATGATGTACTCGACGTTGACGCCGTTGTCCGCTTCCGCGGCGCGGTCGCGGGCCTGGAGAACATCGCCGGAATAGCCGATCGCGACGCAGATGTCGCCGTTGGCAAGGGCATTGATGTATTCCGAGGAGTGGAACTTCTGGATGTAGGGGCGGACGGACTTCAGCACTTCGCCGGCCTTCTCGATGTCGGCGATGTCCTTCGAATCCGGATCGAGGCCGAGATAGGCGAGCGTGCTCTGGATGACGTCCTCCGGCGCGTCGAGGACGTGGATGCCGCAATCGGCGAGCTTGGCGGCATTGGCCGGGTCGAGAAGGATCGACCAGGTGTCGAGGTCCATGTCGCCGAGCCGTGCCTCGACCTTGTCGACATTGATGCCGATGCCGACGGTGCCCCACATGTAGTCGACCGAATACTCGTTGCCGGGATCGTAGTGCGCCAGTTTTTCCTCGATGAATGGCCACATATGCACGAGGTTGGGAAGCTTCGACTTGTCGAGTTTCATCAACGTGCCGGCCTTGATCTGGCGGGCCATGTTGGAGTCTGTCGGGACGACGATATCGTATCCAGATCCGCCGGCGAGGAGCTTGGTCTCGACGATGTCGTTATTGTCGTAGACGTCGTAGACGACCTTGATGCCGGTCTCGTCGGTAAACTGCTGAAGCACGTCAGGGTCGATGTAGTCCGACCAGTTATAGACGTTGACGACGCGATCCTCTGCATGGGCCGCGCCAACGCACAGGATGAGGCTGGCAGCGAGGCTTACTCCGTTAATCTTGTTCATTAATTCACTCTGCTCCAGATTGGGATGTCGCCTCCTGCGGGCTTTGAGGTTAAGACGAAACGTCAAAGGCTACAACGGCCAGGGATGCTCTCAGGCTTGCGAGTTGCCCGCAGCCGATGAAACAAGCAAAATCCATGCAGAGGCTGCTTCGCCGCCAATTCGGCGGCAGCGCCCGTCCGTCGAGTGCGGGCGGGGAGAGGTGGTCGTTCACGGACAGTCAGGTGCAAAGTGGCTAGGAAGAGGAAGACGGAAAAGTCGGTAGAGAAGGTGCGGGGTGTCGCGTCGGTGGAGGCGGCGCGGGACTGGCTGGCGTCGCGGGGGATCGAGGACATCGAGTGCGTGGTGCCGGATCAGGCCGGCGTCGCCCGCGGCAAGATGATGCCGGTGCAGAAGTTCCTCGACGGGCCGACCATGACCATGCCCAGCTCGATCTTCACCCAGACCATCGCCGGCGACTGGCCTGAGGACGATGACCAGTTCCAGTACGACCGCGCCGATCGGGACATGCATCTCGAACCCGATTTCTCGACGCTGGCGGTGGTGCCGTGGGAGATCGATCCGACGGCGCAGGTGATCCACGACGCCTATCACGCCGACGGCCGACCGGTGGAGATTGCGCCGCGCCAGGTGCTCCGCCGCATCGTCGGGCTCTACGAGAACCGCGGCTGGGTGCCGGTGGTGGCGCCTGAGATCGAGTTCTATCTGGTGCAGCCCAACAAGGACCCGGACTATCCGCTGCAGCCGCCGGCCGGGCGCTCCGGCCGGCCGGAGTCGGCGCGGCAGTCCTACTCGATCGCGGCCGTCAACGAGTTCGACGAGCTGTTCGACGACATCTACCGTTTCTCCGAGGCGCAGGATCTCGAGATCGACACGCTGATCCACGAGGAAGGCGCGGCGCAGATGGAGATCAATCTCCGTCACGGGCACCCGCTCGTCCTCGCCGACCAGGTGTTCCAGTTCAAGCGCACCATCCGCGAGGCGGCGCTTCGGCACGACATGTACGCCACCTTCATGGCCAAGCCGATGTCGAGCGAGCCGGGCTCGGCCATGCACATCCACCAGTCGGTCAACGACATCGCCACCGGCAGGAACATCTTCTCCGACCGCGAGGGCGCGCCGACCGAGGAGTTCTTCTCCTTCATCGGCGGTTCGCAGAAGTACCTGCCGGCGGTGATCTGCATGCTGGCGCCCTACGTCAACTCGTACCGGCGGCTGGTGCGCTCGGCCTCGGCTCCGGTCAACACTATGTGGGGCTACGACAACCGCACGGTCGGCCTGCGCGTGCCGATGTCCTCGCCGGCAGCGCGGCGCGTCGAGAACCGGATTCCGTCGTCCGACGCCAATCCCTATCTCGCCATCGCCGCCTCGCTCGCCTGCGGCTATCTCGGCATGGTCGAGGGCCTGACCTGCAGCGACCCGGTCGAGACCGGCGCCAATGACGACGAGATCGTGCTGCCGCGCGGCCTGCTCGAGGCGGTGGCGTTGTTCGAGGATTGTCCCGAGCTCGTCGAGATCTTCGGCAAGGGCTTCGTCACCACCTACCGGGCAATCAAACAGGCCGAGTTCGAGACCTTCATGCAGGTGATCTCGCCGTGGGAGCGGGAATACCTGCTCCTCAACGTGTAGCGATGATGCTCCGCGAGACGGACTTTGCCAGGCTCGAACACGGCGAGCCCAAGGGGGACGTGGGACATGCCCAGGAAGATCGATATCGCCGCCGCGCCGCAGTCGGCCGGCACCACCTATCCGCCGCCCTATGACGAGCCCTGCCGGAAGCGCGAGCGCGCCCGGCTCGGCGATGCGGCGGGATTGACTCAGTTCGGGGTGAATCTCTGCCGGCTGTCGCCCGGCGCCTGGTCGGCGCAGCGCCATTGGCACGCCCGCGAGGACGAGTTCGTCTACGTGGTCGAGGGCGAGGTGGTCCTCGTCACGGACGCTGGCGAGGAGGTCCTTCGCCCGGGCGACTGCGCCGGCTTCAAGGCGGGCGAGCCCGACGGCCATTGCTTCCAGAACCGCTCGGACCGCGACGCGGTGATTCTCGAGGTCGGGACGCGCGCGCCCGGCGGTGACGATGCGGCCTACCCCGACATCGACCTGCGCGTCATCGCCGGCCAGCCCGGCTTCGCCCACAGGGACGGCACGCCGTATCCGCCGACCGAACGGAAGGCCTGAGCGGGAACAGATCAGGCCGAAGCGGCGAGCGAGGCAGGGCCGCTCCGGCGGGCAACCGCGATGGTGTCCGCCAGCGCCGCGTCTATCAGAAACGCCATCTGGCGGAGCGCGCCCTCGGCATTCTGCGAGGCGATGCTCTCGAAGACCTTGGCGTGCTCCGCGACCGGCTCGCCGACCTGCCGGTAGTCAGGATCGGCGGCCTGGAGGTTGAGCGACCACTGCAGGGTGACCTGGACCGTCGGCCACATCGCGATGAGCATGTCGTTGCCGCTGGCGGCGAGAATCGCGTGGTGGAAATCGAGAACGGCCGTCTGCCAGTCGCGCTCGCGCGGACTGAGTCGCGCCATGCGGGCTAGCGCATCGGCGAGGTGCGACAGCGCGACCTCGTCGCGGCGCGTAGCCGCGATGGCCGCGGCGCTCGGCTCGACGATCTTCAGCATCTCGAAGACGCTGCGCACGAAGCCGGTGCTGCAGCCGGCTTCGAAATGCCAGGCGATGACGTCGGCATCGAGGAGGCGCCAGGCCGAGCGGGAAGCGACGCGCGTGCCCACCTTCGGCGTCGCGCTGACAAGACCCTTGGCGGCAAGCGTGCGGATGGCTTCGCGATACGCACTCCGCGATACGCCATAGGCGGCGCTGGCATCCTCTTCCTTCGGCAGCAGCGCGCCCTCGGCGTGGCCCCCGCCCACGATCTCAAGGGCAAGCCGGTGGGCGACCGTGCCATGCAGCCTCAGTCGACTTGTCAGGAAGGCGCTTTCGATCGGCGTGAACGAGACGCCGCCGGGCTCGCGCGACCTCGCGGCGGAATCGACGATGACCGTGGCCGAGAGCGGCGGCGCCTGCGGTGTCTGCAGGACCCGCGCAAGGGTCGCCGACGCGGGCGGAAGGGGGGCGCCGACGTCGTGTCCGCGGCGCTCGCCGATGTACCGGATGATCGAATCCGCCGCCTGGGTGACGCTGTCGACGATGTCGACGAAGTGCATGGCGCCATGGTTGATGGCCGGCCAAAGCGACAGCGACACGTCGATGCCAGCTCGGGTGAGGTTGCTGTAGAACGCGATGGTGTCGTCGAGAAGCAGGTCGCATTCCGCCCCGATGCAGAGCGTCGGCGGAAACACGGTGAGATCGGCGCCGAGCGGTGTGAGCTTGTCCCGCTGCTCGTCCGGCACCTGCGGCGCGTAGAGGTTCCAGAACCAGCGCATCTGCGCTTCGCTCAGGCCGAAGCGGCCGTCTCCGTAAAGCTTGTGCGAGGAGAGATCGAGGTGCGGAGAGTAGGCGCCGTAGATCGAGACGAAGCCGGCGACGCGCTGTCGCTCGCTCTCGCTGCAGGACAGCACCGCCATCGCCGCAATGTTCGCACCGGCTGAGTCGCCGGCAATGAAGACGCTCCGCCTTTCCTCGCCGAGAACGGCCGAAAGGACGCCCGCCACCTGATTCACCGCTGTGGGAAACGGATGCTCCGGCGCCAGACTGTAGTCGACCGAGACGATCGCGCTCTCGCTCGCACTCGCAAGCCACCGGCAGATGTGGTCGTGGCTGTCGAGACTGCCGATCACCCAGCCGCCGCCATGGACGAACACGATCACGGAACGAACACTGGAGGGCGTGTAGACGCGGGCGCCGACCGGACCGGCGGACGTGGCGAAACGCCGGTCGCCGACCTCCAACGGATAGTCCTGGCTGTCCGCGTCGATCAGCGCGGAATACTCCGCCAGCCAGCTCCGTGCTGCCGCGATGTCGAAGCTGCCGGCTTCGAGCGCGTGCTTCTGTCGGGCTTCGATCGCGGCGATGGCGGTAGCGAGATCCTCGGAGACCAGTCCCGGCGACTGACCGGCGGACCAGCGATCGAGCAGTAGTGCCATGCAGCCCTCGGATTGCGGCGACAGCCGAACCTTTGTCGCGATTCCGGCGCCGCGAACAAGCCCGATCGGCACAGGGGCGCGAGCGCACAGATGATTTGTCAGAGTTATAGCTGTCACAGCACATCATGGCAATCGCATTCGGGTCAAATACTCAGAGTTAATAGGCAAAACATTGACAATAAAACCGTCAAATGTCAGTATGCGCCTGACGAGCGGCGTCTGACGCGTTTCCCGGAAGAAGGAACGGCGCCGCCTGGTCCACCCAGGAGGAAATCCCATGACAGCCAGTCTTTCCCTCAAAGCGCGCTGCGTAAGGTGGTGCGGAACGGCCGCGGTCGCGTTGACCCTTTCCGCCGGCGCCGGGTCGATCGCCGCACAGGCCGCCGACGACGAAGCGCCGATCAGGATCGCTTTCGTTTCGGGCCCGCTCTACGATTCGTTCTTCCCGCCGCTCTACCAGGGCGCAAACGACGCGGCTGATCTCCTCGGCGTCGATCTCAACTACATCCCGATCGACGAGCACGACATCGAAGCATCGTCCGCCCGCACCATGCAGGTGGCGATCGCGCAGGCCCCCGACGCCATCGTCGTCGGCAGCTTCATCTCGAGCGTGGTGGATCCCTACATCGTCAAGGCGGTCGAGGCCGGCATTCCGGTCTACGTCAACCAGTCGGGCCAGGCGACGTGGGAGAAGGTTGGCGCCTTCGGCTTCGTTGGACAGATCGGCCCCGACGCCGGCGTGGTCGCCGCCCAGCACCTCAGCAAGGCCGGCGCCAAGAACGTGCTCTGCGTCATCAACGTCCCCGGCAACCCGTATCTTCAGGCGATCTGTCAGGGCCTCAACGAGGAGATCACCAAGCTCGGCGGGACATCGCAGAACCTCGAGCTGCCGACCGCGGACTCGACCGATCAGGCCAAGGTCTCGCGCAACATCGGCGCCTTCCTCCAGAGCCACAAGGACATCGACTCGATCTTCACGCTCAATGCCGCCGTCGCCACCGCCGCCTCCGCCGCGGTCGAGGCGGCCCAACTGACCGGAAAGATCCACATCGGCACGCTCGAGATCTCGAAGGTCGCGCTCGAGCAGGTGCGGAACGGTCAGATCGAGTTCCTGATCAACGAGCAGCCCTATCTCGACGGTTTCTACGGCGTCCTTTTCGCCTATCACTACGTCAAGTTCGGGCTGGCCCCCGTCGGCATGGTCCACACCGGCCCGAGCGTCGTCGACAAGAGCAACATCGAAAAGATCGCGACCGTCTTCGAGAAGTACCCGAACGTGGTCGGCTCGCAGTAGTCAGGAAGCGGCGGGCGGCGGGTGGCCATCGCGCTCCCCGTCGCCGCGCCCGCGAGACTCATGATACGCCTGCTCGCGAGGGGACGATGACCGATACCGAAATCAGCGCCGAAGAGGCGGACGCGGGACCCGGCCCCAGCCAGCCGCGTCTTGCCCGCCGCCTGCTGATGCGACCGGAGGCCGGCGGCGTCATCTCCGCGATCGTCGTATTCGCCTTCTTCGCGATCCTCGCCGGCAGCAACGGCTTCCTCAGCCCGCTCGGCGTTGCCGGCTGGCTCGACACGGCGGCCGAACTCGGCATCATCGCCATCCCGATCGGCATGCTGATGATCGCCGGCGAGTTCGACCTCTCGGTCGGCTCGGTGGTCGGAGCCACCTCGATCATCATCGCCATGGTCTCCGGCTACTACGAGATGTCGCCGTGGCTGGGCATCGCCATCGCCTTCGCCTTCGGCGCAGCGGTCGGTCTGATCAACGGCATCATCGTGGTGTGGACCAAGCTGCCGTCCTTCATCGTGACGCTGGCGACGATGATGATGGTGCTCGGCGGCATGCTGGGCGTCTCGATCGCCTTGACCGGCTCGACCAGCATATCGGCCGCTGCGACCGGCAGCGCCGCGGTGCTCTTCGCCGCGGAATGGCGGGAGCTTCACGTCTCGATCATCTACTGGATCGTGCTGATCGTGATCGCGACCTACGTGATGCAGCGCACCCCGTTCGGCAACTGGGCCTATGCCACCGGCGGCAGCGCGCAGACCGCGCGCCTCGCTGGCGTGCCCGTGGCGCGGGTCAAGATCATCCTCTTCGTCTGTACGTCGCTGGGCGCGGTCCTGACCAGCACCCTCCAGACGATGACCTTCCAGAACGGCAACGTCACCCTCGGCGCCCAGTACGTCTTCACCGGCATTGCCGCGAGCGTCATTGGCGGCGTCCTTCTCACCGGCGGCTACGGTTCGCCGCTCGGGACCGTATCGGGCGCGCTGACCTACGGCATCGTGTCGCTGGGGGTGTTCTATCTGGGCTGGAACGCCGACCTCACCGAATTCTTCATCGGCGCGCTGCTTCTGCTGGCTGTGCTCGCCAACCACCGTCTTCGCCTGATGGCGATGGGCCGGGAGTGACAGCCGTGGAGAAGGCCCCGGTCGTTGAACTTCGCCACGTCACCAAGCGCTTCTTCGGGGTGACCGCCGTCAAGGACTTCTCGCTCGCGCTCCATCCCGGCGAGGTGGTTTGCCTGCTCGGAGAGAACGGGGCCGGCAAGTCGACGATCATCAAGGTGCTGACCGGGGTGGAGATGCCGACCGGCGGCGAAGTGCTGGTCGACGGGAAGGCCGTGCACTTCCGCAGTCCCAAGGAGGCGCGCGAGCTCGGCATTGCCACGGTCTACCAGGAGACCGCGACCCTGCCGCTGATGAGCGTCGCGCGGAACTTCGTGCTGGCGGCGGAGCCGACGACGGGCCGGGGCGTGTTCAAGCGCATGAACATGGAGGAGGCGTCAAAGATCGCGCTGATGCGGCTCCGCGAGCTCGGGATCACCAATGTCAGCAGCGGAGAGCAACTGGTCGGTACCCTGTCCGGCGGGCAGCGCCAGGCGCTGGCGATCGCCCGCGCCCTCCACTTCGGTGCGCGGGTGCTGATCCTCGACGAGCCGACGGCGGCGCTCGGCGTGCGCGAGTCCGCGACCGTGCTCCGCCTGATCGAGACCGTCCGGGTGCGGGGCGTCGCGGTGCTCTTCATCACCCACAACGCCTACCACGCCTATTCGACGGGCGACCGCTTCGTCGTGCTCCGTCGCGGCGAAAGCATCGCCAGCTTCGCCAAGGACGAGCGGACGATCGGCGAGGTGATCGAACTGATGGCAGGCGGCGCGGAGCTGAAGTCGCTGTTGTCCCAAGCCGAAAGCGGGATGGTGGCCGGGGCGCCGTAGCCGCGCACCCCCGCTGCTCCCTGGCAAGACTTGTCACCCGCGCTTGATCGGACGAGGGCAGGTGCGTCGTTGCGCCCGCCCGAGCGCTTGGCTTCGCCGATCTCCGGTTTACGCTGCGACGCGATGGCCTTTCCAATTGGATGCGGTGCCGTCGCGGTGCTGCTAGCCTGACGCCATGAACCTGCCGCACGCGCCCTCGCTCTACGCCGCCTCGCCCGATCTCGCGCCCGCCTTTCCGCGGCTCGGCGAGAACGTGACGGCCGACGTCGCCATCATCGGCGGCGGCTATACGGGGCTCTCGGCGGCGCTCCATCTCGCCGAGGCCGGCGTCAGCGCGGTGGTGATCGAGGCCAACAGCGTCGGCTGGGGCGCCTCGGGACGCAACGGCGGCCAGCTTCACAGCGGCCAGCGGCGCGATCAGGAGTGGCTCGAGGCGAAGTTCGGGCAGGACGAGGCCAAGGCGCTCTGGCGGCTCGCGGAAGAGGCAAAGGCGATGACCCTCGGGCTGATCGCCCGGCACCGCATCGACTGCGACTGGCGCGCCGGGCTGATCGAGACCGTGCACAAGGCGCGGCTAGTCGACGACGAGCGCGCTTATGTCGACGTTCTCCGCGAGCGGTACGGCTACGCTCCGGTGGCGTGGCTCGACCGCGACGAGGTCGAGGCGGCGACCGGCACGCGGCAATATTTCGGCGGCCGCATCGATCGCGGCGCCGGGCACCTCGATCCGCTCAAGCTGGCGCAGGGCATCGCCCGTGCCGCGGCCCGCGCCAGCGCCCAGATCTACGAGGCCACCGAAGCCCTCGCGGTGGACGGCACGGCGACCACCGGCTTCACCATCCGCTGCCGCTCCACGGTGGCCGCGGCGCCTGTCCTTGCGCCCGGCGGTCGGCGCGCGGCCGGCGCGGCCGGCGGTGGCCGCACCGTCGAGGCGACGGTCTCGGCCGGCATCGTCATCCTCGCCGGCAACGGCTACCTGCACGGAATCGACGCCGAGACCGAGGCGCGGGTGATGCCCATCGACAACTACATCCTCGCCACCGAGCCGATCGGGGCGGGCAAGCCGGGCGGCATCATCCCCGGCGGGGAGGCGGTCTCCGACAGCCGCTTCGTCGTCTACTACTTCCGGCCGACCTGGGACGGACGGCTGGTGTTCGGCGGTGGTGAGACCTACTCGATGCGACCCCCGAAGGACCTTGCCGGCTTCGTCCGCCGCCACATGCTGCGCATCTATCCCCAGCTCTCGGAGACCAGGATCGAGCATGCCTGGGGCGGGACGCTGGCGATCACGCTGAAGCGGCTGCCCTTCATCCGCCGCGTCCGTCCCGGCGTCTATGCCGCGGCGGGCTATTCGGGGCAGGGGGTCGCCATCGCGCCCTTCGCCGGCAAGGTCATCGCCGACGCCATCCGCGGCGATCCCGGCCGGCTCGACCGCTTTGCGGCCCTGCCGACGCCGCCGTTTCCGGGCGGACGGCTGCTGCGCTACCCGGCGCTGGTCGCGGGCATGACCTGGTACGCGCTCCGCGACCGGCTCTAGCGCGTGTTCTGATCAACGGACACTCCTGTCAGTTCGCTGCCACGACCGCTTTCGGGGGGGTCTGGACATCGTTGGCCTGTCTCGGCGCGGTAGAGATGCGCCATTAAGCGACATCGCGGCGCCCCAAGAAAGTGCAGCCGATGCAGTAACCGGCGCACACCCAGCCGTTAGATAATCCGGCTTGAGAGGCGATGTCGGTCTCTTCAGACGAGAAGCGCGATCGCCAACACGTTGCACAGCAGCCGCTTCCTGGCCGCCTCAACCACAGTCCCTTTGACAAGCCCGCCCTCCGGCCGTTTGCGGCCGGGGGGTCGATGATCGCATTAGGATCACTGGCCGTCCGTCAGGCTCGCTTACTGGACGGGCTTAGCCGGCGGGAAGGTCCAGCCGCCCGAGGTGATTTCCTCACGCGGCTGATACATTCGCACAATGTAGTTCCAGCCTTCTGTGATCGGAAGGCAGTTGATCCGTCCGTCCTCGCAGTCGCCGAAATGGACAGTGACACTTCCATCGTCATTTCGCTTTGCGGTCACGTTGTTGATCGAGTTCATCCCGAGATCGTTCGGCTCCATGAAACCGTCCTTGTTGTAAACAGTGATGGACACGAATCCGTCCACTGGAACCGCCTCGGAAATTTCCAAGGAGTAGGGAGTTTTCCCGTCGTTCTTTTCGGGCACCACGTTTTCGTACGCCGCAGCCTCGACAGGATTTCCGCCCCAGCCGTACGCCGTGCCCAGGAGATGGTCAATCGGGTTGAGCTTGCTCTTGTCGCCAAACAATCCAGCTGCGCTCGTTTTCGTCGCGGCAAGAACGTTGATCGCCTTTCGAAGGACGACAAGCGACTGTTCGTTCCAGTCGGGGATCTCGAAATTGCCCGTTACTACCTGCTTGACCTGAACGGCGTCCTGAAGGGCATTCGCCTTCTTGATGTCCTCTTCGCTGGTCGCGTCGACAAAAGTTCGCAAAACGATGATGACGTAGCGTGTGCCGATTTCGTGCCGCGTAAATGTGAATTCTCCTGCGCCATGCTCCACCGGCAACATCGAGTGGTCTTCATTGATAACAAGCATGGACTGGAAGCGACCGGCGCTATCGGGTTTCACGATCGTCACCGGACCCGCATCGAGATCGAAGACGCCCGCAGAGTAGAGCGTATCGCGGTTCATCCGGATCACGTCCTGCTTGTCCAGAGGGACCGGCACACGAATGTGGAGAAACTTGCCAAAGCCGCCCTGATCCACATAGCGCTGCATGGTCATGTCGGTCTCTGCGCGCACAAACGTGTCGACGGTAACCGGCACTTCGGCGTAAGCAGCGCCGCAAATCATTATTGAAGCGATGGCTGGCAATCTAAGGGCCAGATACGAAGAACCACGCGACGATTGCGTCACTTTCTTACCGAACATGGTTGATCTCCCGCAAGGTTTTCTGGCGATCTAACATTGCCAGATCGTCAGCGGTAACCATTTCCGGCCAGCTTGTTGGATGCGGCGCGGCGTAAACCTGCGGGTGAGATGCCCGTAAGCTCGCGAAAGGCGCGGCCGAGATGCGAGGGATGGGAATAGCCCACCCGTTGCGAGATTTCGGTCACATCCAGATCCGTTTGCGTCAGAAGCTCCCTAGCAAAATCGACCCGGGTCCGTCGAACGAGTTCTCGGTAATGGGTGCCGCTATCGTCGAGCCGCCTTCTCAGCGTCCGCTCCGACATGTCGAGTCTGCGGGCGATGTCATCTATATTGGTCGCGCCGTCGATGTTGGCCCGGACGAGCGCTTCGACAGCTGGGACCAGTCTCCGCGGTGCTGCACCAAAAGCGTCGCGTGCAACGTCACCCAGCGTGACCACCCGGGCGGCCTGGAATGGGCGCGTCGCAGTTGCCGCCGCCCGATCGAACACCACGGACAACTCTGGCTGATCGAACCGAACGTCGCATCCAAAGAAATCCTCAAAGTCGGCAGTATTCTTTGGTTTCGGAAGATTGAGGGTCACTGAGCGTCTGTATCGGCGTCCGAAATACGGTTCAGCGATCGAAAGAACTACAGCGAGAGCCAACGGCGCGTAATGCTCATACTGGCGAATATTTTGCAGCGCAGCATGGTAATCGACCCTGAAGTCGTTGTCTTCATGGCGCAGGCACAATCGATCATGCGAAACGTGAAACGCCATCAGGTCGCGGGTCGCGCCAATCGCCGCACCAAATGTCTTCGCCTCAGTAACGAATTCGCCAAACAGCCCATAGCTCTTGACGGAAGCATAGTTTCCCAGTGCAAAGAGGGCATTGCTGAATCCGACATGCCCTGCCACCGCCCCGAGGAACGCGATCGCGTGAGCCTGTGGCACATAGGCACGGGGCGTTTCGAGCGCCCCAGCTGGCAGATCAACGCTGTCGAGCAACTTGCGTAGAGATGCTGGGCCAATCTGAAGCCGCAGCCCATGCTCCAACCCGTGAAGCGCTCTCGTGGAAATGAACGGTTTCGCCAAGTCAGTCGCGCCCGTTAGTAGTCGAAGACTATTAGGTCGCATTCCAGTAGCGCGCAAACCTCCAGATCATGCTCCGGCGCTGCAACGCAGCGAATGGCAGCAGAGGGTCACGAACTGCCTTCGTTGCTCACCGATGCGACGACCGCATTCGGGTGGACTTCGGACATTGACCCGCTTGAGAGCGGAAGTGTTCGTCGTGATTGAGGCTCCGCAAAGGAGCCTCAGCATGGCTCCGCGTTCAGCCAGACAATGGAAATCATCCAACCAATCCGGCCGACCACATCACGCGGGAGGGCAGCCTCGACGTCGCTCTCATAATTCAATCGAATGATTGACAAAAGAAGTCAGTCGTGTGATTGAGTGCCCGAGATCAGGTCCTGTCGATCATTGAGGCTGGAATGACGGCGAATGCAAAGATGGCGAAGCCCGGACGGCGCGGCTCCGCGGGCAAGGCCCGGGATACGAGCAACGCGGAACCCGCTAGAGCCGGCAGGGCCGCGTCGATAGAGGCGTCGCAGACGAAGGCGGCGTCAGGGAACGCCCCGTCGGGCGAAGGCCGGAACTCCCGGCACCACCGGCGTGCGGTGGTCGACCGGGGCGCGGAGACCCGGCAGCGTCTGCTCGTGGCGGCGGTCGACGTCTTCGGCCGGCAGGGCTTCGAGGGCGCGAGCACGCGCGAGATCGCAAGGGCGGCCAAGGCCAACCTTGCCGCGATCGTCTATCATTTCGGCAGCAAGGAGGCGCTCCACGTCGCCGCCGCCGAGCATCTGGTCGGTCGGGTCGTGGCGCTGGTCGGACCGGCCCTCGCCGCGGCGTCGCGACCCGAGGCGGTGGCGAGCCCGCAAGCGGCCCGTGCCGCACTCCTCACCCTCCTCCAGACCTACGCCGAGATCCTTCTCGGCGAGCGCGAGGCCGAGCGCTGGGCGCGGTTCATCGTTCGCGAGCAGATGCAGCCGACGGCCGCGTTCGAAGTGATCTTCCGGATGATGGGTGGCGCGCATGCCACCGGCGCCCGGCTGGTGGCTACTGTCCTTGGCCGCGACCCGGAGGACGAGACGGTGCGGCTCTGCGTCTTCACCCTGATGGGCCAGATCCTGGTATTTCGTGTCGCCCACGCCCTCGTCCTCCGCGGCATGGGCTGGGCATCGCTCGGGGAGCGCGAACGGGACGCGATCAAGCGCGTCGTCGTCGCCGAGGCCAACGCCATCCTCGATCATGCGGTGCTGCCATGAACCGGTCGGGATGGACTGCGCTCGCCGCAGCGATCTGCACGCTCGGCCTCGCCGCCTGTTCCGGCGGCGCTGACGGTACCGTCCAGGGCTATGTCGAGGGGACTTACGTCTACGTTTCCCCCGACGATGCCGGTCGGATCGTTGAGCGGCCGGCAACCGCGGGCGAGACGGTCGTTGCCGGCGACGTCCTCGCCAGGCTCGACGAATCGGACGAGCACGAGGCGGTGGCGGGCGCCGAGGCCCGGCTCGCCCAGGCCGAGGCGCAGCTCGCCAATCTTCGTTCCGGCAAGCGGCCGGTCGAGATCAGCGTGATCGAGGCGCAGCTCAGCGAGGCGCGCGCCAATTTCGACCTTGCCGAGCAGGAGTATCAGCGCCAGCTCGTGCTGCGCGAGAAGAACGTCGTGTCCCAGTCGGCGGTCGATACCGCCAAGGCCCGCCGCGATGCCGCCGAAGCGAGCGTGCGGGCAATCGAGCACGAACTCGACGTCGCGAAGCTGCCGGCCCGCCCGGAAGAAATCGAGGCGGCGGAGCGCAACGTCGCGGCCGAGCAGGCGGCGGTTGCCCAGGCCAGGATCGCGCTCGAACGCCGGACCCTGACGGCGCCGGGCCCGGCCCTGATCGAGGAGACCTTCTTCGAGCCAGGCGAATTCGCGACGGCCGGGGCGGCGATCGTCTCACTGCTTCCCGACGCCAATCGCAAGATCCGGTTCTTCGTCCCCGAGCCCCGCCTCGCCGGTGTCGCCATCGGCAGCAAGGTGGGCGTCGCCTGCGACGACTGCCCGGACGGACTGGAGGGCGAGGTCGATTTCGTCTCCAGCGCGGCAGAGTTCACGCCGCCGGTGATCTATTCCCGTGACGTGCGGGACAAGCTGGTGTTCCGGGTCGAGGCGAAGCCGCTCGGAGAGGCGGTCAAGCTCAAGGTCGGACAGCCGGTGGACGTGACCTTGCCGACGGGGGCGGGGTCGTGAACGGCGAGCCGGTCATCGCGGTCGAGGGGCTGACCAAGAGCTTCAAGGGCAAGGTCGTGGTCGACCATGTCGACCTCAGCGTCAAGCGCGGCGAGATCGTTGGTTTCCTTGGTCCCAACGGTTCGGGAAAGACCACCACGATCCGGATGATCTGCGGGCTGCTCAAGCCCGATTCGGGCAGCGGCGAGGTGCTCGGCTACGACATCCTGACCCAGTCCGACCTGATCAAGCTCGAAGTCGGCTACATGACCCAGCGGTTCTCGTTCTACGAGGACCTGACCATCCGCGAGAATCTCGATTTCGTCGCCCGGCTCTATGCGCTCGAGCCACGGCGCGACTATGTCGACCGGACGCTCGCCCGGCTCGGCCTCACCAATCGACAGAACCAGCTCGCGGGGTCGCTCTCGGGCGGCTGGAAACAGCGGCTCGCGCTCGCCGCCTGCGTCATGCACGAGCCCAAGCTCCTCCTTCTCGACGAGCCGACCGCCGGGGTCGATCCCAAGGCGCGGCGTGAGTTCTGGGACGAGATCCACGAGCTCGCGGCCGAGGGACTGACCGTGCTGGTCTCCACCCACTACATGGATGAGGCCGAACGCTGCCACCGCATCGTCTACATCGCCTACGGCAAGGTGATCGCGCGCGGCACGGTGCCGGAAGTGATCGCCGGTTCGGGGCTGCACACCATCGTGGTCCGCGGCGGCGACACCGCCGCCATCGCCCGCCGGCTCAAGGGCCGCGACGGCATCGACCAGATCGCCCCGTTCGGCAACGACCTCCATGTCGTCGGGCTTGACCCGAACCGGCTGGAGCGGAGCGTGCGCGACGCCATCGCCGGCAGCGATGCGGTGGCCGAACCGGACGCCACCAGCCTCGAGGATGTCTTCATCCGGCTGATGTCGCAGTCGACGGACAACTTCGCCAACGGTGCGGGGGCCGGCCATGGCTGACGTCGCCATCCGGGAGCCATCCGCGCCGAAGGTGGCGCGGCGGCGGGCCGGGCGCTTCTTCTCCTGGAGCCGCGTGGTGGCGGTGATGGCGAAGGAGTTCATCCAGATGCGCCGCGACCGGCTGACCTTCGCCATGATCATCGGCGTGCCGATCCTGCAACTGGTGCTGTTCGGCTACGCCATCAACACCGACCCGAAGCAACTGCCGACCGCGGTGATCGTTGCCGATTTCGGGCCGATCGAACGCGCGATCCTCGGCGCGATGGAGAATTCGGGCTACTTCGCGATCGATCATCAGGTCGACAGCGAGGCGGCGGCGCGGGCGAGCCTCGCCCGCGGCGACGTCTCCTATGTCATCACCATTCCCGCCGGCTTCCAGCGCGCGCTGGTGCGGGGCGAGCGGCCGCAGCTCCTCGTCGAGGCCGACGCCACCGATCCGACCGCGACTGCCAATGCCCTCGGCGCGCTCAACGAGATCGTGCGGACGGCCTTGCTCAGTGAGACCACCGGGCCGCTGGCTCGCCTCGCCCCCGGCATGCTGCCGGTCGATGTCGTCATTCACCGCCGCTACAACCCCGAGGGCATCAGCTCCTACAACATCGTCCCCGGCCTGCTCGGCGTCATCCTCACCATGACGACGATCCTGATGACCTCGCTGGCGCTCACCCGCGAGGCCGAGCGCGGCACGATCGAGAACCTGCTCGCCATGCCGGCACGGCCCTACGAGATCATGGCCGGCAAGATCATCCCCTATATCGGCTTCGGCTTCACCCAGGTGGCGGTGATCCTGATCGCCGGGCAGCTCCTGTTCGACGTGCCCATGCATGGCTCGCTCGTCCTGCTGCTGGGGGTGACGCTGCTCTTCATCGCCACCTACGTCACCCTCGGCTACACCATCTCGACCGTGGCGCGGAGCCAGATGCAAGCGATGCAGATGACCTTCTTCATCTTCCTGCCCTCGATCCTGCTCTCGGGCTTCATGTTCCCCTTCCGCGGCATGCCGGACTGGGCGCAGGCGATCGGCGAGGTGATCCCGCTCACGCATTTTCTGCGGGTGGTGCGCGCCATCATGCTGAAGGGCGCCACGGCGCCGGAGATCTGGCCCAACGTCTGGCCGCTCGCCCTGTTCTGGGCGGCGATGATCGCCATCGCGCTGCTCCGCTACCGCCGGACGCTCGACTGAGGCGGAGCGATCCGCCGGCTGCAACCATCGGCAGTCTTGCCAAGGTATGGCCTTTGCCCGCACTGTCCCCCGTCAAGTGGCGACACTGGGTCTGAGGAGAACCATGGCTCATTTCACGCGGCGGCGTCTCCTCGCCGGGGCCGGGTGTGTCGCCGCCGGGGTGGTGCTGGCCGCCCGGGGCGGTCGCGCGAAGTCGGCAGCGCCGCTCGAGCCCGCCTTGCCCATTCCCGCCGGCAGGTCCGTGCCGCTGCGCTTCACCGCTGCCGAGCGGCCGACGGCGCTGCCCTGCTTCGGCGGGCACAGCCTGCCGATGTGGACGTTCTCTGAGGGGACGTGGCCGCCGGTGGTGCGGATCGCGCTCGGCGACCGGCTGGACGTGACGCTGGAGAACCGGCTGCCGCGCGCCGACGAGCATACCTCGATCCACTGGCACGGCATCCGGCTGCCCAATGCCGAGGACGGCGTCCCGTATCTCGTCCAGCCGCCGGTCGAGCCGGGCGGTCGCTTCGACTACAGCTTCGTGCCGCCGGACACCGGCACCTTCTGGTTCCACACCCACTGCAACACCGTCGAGCAACTCGGCCGCGGGTTGATGGGCATCCTCATCGTCGAGGGCGATACGACGGCGCCGTACGATGCCGACGAGATCGTCCTGCTCCGCGACTGGCGCGTGGACCGCAGCGCCGGCGCCTTTCTCGATTTCACCACCAAGCGCGGGGTGCACCGGGCCGGCACCTACGGCACGGTGCGGAGCGCCAACGGCATGGACCGCGCCCCGCTCAGCCTGCCTGCGGGCGGCGACTGCCGGCTGCGTGTGCTCAACTGCGACCCGACGCGGGTGATGGAGATCGCGGTGGAGGGCGCCGAGGCGGCGGTGATCGCCGTCGACGGCATTGCGGTGCCGCCGTTCGCACTCGACAGTTGGCTGTTTCCTCCGGCCGCACGGGTCGACCTCGTGGTGCGGGCTCCGCCGCCGGGCAGGACGGCAAGGCTGGTGGACCGGCGTGCGGAAGAACCTCTGGTCCTCGCCGATCTGTCCGGCGTGGGAGCGCCGAGGCCGGCACGTCCGTTCGAGCCGGCGCCGCTACGCGCCGGACGCATCGCCGAGCCGGACCTCGGCGCCGCCGAGACGCTGCCGTTCGTCTTCGCCTCCCGCGCCGATCCGGCGGCGCTGCAGATCGACGATCCGCTGGCGAAAATAGCGCTCGGATCGTTGTGCCGGGCGAGCGAGGAGTTCTGGAGCATCAACGGCGAGAGCTGGCCGGGCCGCGACCACAGTTCGTTGCCGCCGCCGATCGCCCGGCTGAGCCTCGGGCGGACCTATCGGTTCACGCTGAAGAACGGCAGCCAGATCGTCCACCCGATTCACATTCACGGCCACAGCTTCAAGGTGCTTGGCGCGGATCTGCAGGCGCTGCCGGTCCACCACGCCGATACCGTTCTGCTGCTCCCCGGCGAGACGGTCGATGTCGCCTTCGTCGCCGACAATCCGGGGAAGTGGATGTTCCACTGCCATGTGATCGAGCACCAGGAGGCCGGGATGATGAGTTACCTCGAGGTCACCTGAAAGCGCGCAGAGGGCGGGCGTCTTCAACCTTCAAGATGTTCCAAAGACCTGTACTTCGCCGTATTGAGATGTGGTACCAAGTTGCATGCATACTCAAGAAGCGGGGGAGTGGGTCATGAAGCTTACGGTCGTGTTGGCCGCGGTTGCGGGCCTTGCCTTGGTATCGATTCCTGCGCGCGCCCAGGATCAGGACGCGCTGCTCAAGCGCGGCGCGTACCTCGTCAACGGGCCGGTGGCTTGCGGCAACTGCCACAATGCGCGCGCCGAGGATCTTTCGTTCATTCCCGGCAAGGAGTTCTCCGGCGGATTCCACATCCAGGAGGAGATCTTCGACGTCTACACGGCGAACATCACGCCGGACCCGGACACCGGCATCGGCACGTGGACCGACGAGCAGATCATCACGGCGATCCGCGAGGGCAAGACCCCGGACGGTCGCATCATCTGGCCGCCCATGGCCGTGCCTACCTACAACAACATGTCGGATGACGACGTGAAGGCGATCGTCGCCTATCTCCGCACCGTTCCGGCGGTCCACAACGAGGTGCCGGAATCGACCTACAAGATCCCGCAGCAGGCAATGCCCCCGGCCAAGGGCGCGCCGGCTCCGGACCCGAGCGACAAGGTCGCCTATGGCGGCTATATCGTCACGGCGCTGGCGCACTGCTTCGAGTGCCACACCCCGTTCACGCCCGAAGGCATGCCCGACATGACCAAGGTCGGCGCCGGCGGGTTCCCGATCCAGCTCGCCCCCGGCATCGTCTTCGTCTCGGCGAACATCACCTCCGATCCCGAAACCGGCCTTGGCAACTGGACCGACGACGAGATCAAGAAGGCGATTGTCGACGGCGCGTCGAAGGACGGTCATGCACTGTCGCCGCCGATGCCGTTCTCCTTCTTCAAGAACATGACCCCCGAAGACCTCGACGCGGTGGTGGCCTACGTGCGCACGATTCCCCCCGTGGTGAACAAGGTCGAGCGGAGCGACTTCCAGAAGAAGGCGTTCCCCGGGGCCGGCTAGGACGGGGTCCCCGCAGACCGAACGAAGTCGCCGGAGCCCGCGCTCCGGCGACTTCGTTTCTTCGTCAGTGCGCGGCCGGGACGGGCGGGGGCGTGCCGCCTTTCTCCTCGTAGGGCCGCGTCAGGCCAAGGCGGTCGCGCCGGGCCCAGCGCGTCGTGAGCAGCGCGGCGGCGGCGACGAGCGCGACCGACAGTCCGATCCAGATGCCTGAGCCGGCGAGCGGTGTGGCGAAGCCGAGCACGACCGCCACCGGCATGCCGATCCCCCAGTAGCCGAGCGCCGCATAGATCATCGGCACCCGCGTGTCGCCGAGGCCACGGAGCATGCCGGACGCTGCGGCCTGCGCGGAATCGAAGAGCTGGAAGAGGCCGGCGAAGACGAGGAAGGTCACGGCAAGCCCGACGGCCGCCTGATTGGCGGCCTCGTCGAGATCAAGAAAGAGCCCGGCGATCGGACGTGCGGCGACGATGAGCAGGGCTGCGGCAAAGGCGGCGTAGGCGAGGGCCATCACGAAGGCCGTCCAGCCGGCCCGGCCGATGCCGGCGCGGTCGCCGGCACCGTAGGCGAGGCCGACGCGCACGGTCGCCGCCATGCCGAGGCCAAGCGGCACCATGAAGGTGAACGCCGCCACCTGGATGGCGACGGCGTGGGCGGCCAACGCATCGGCGCCGATCAGCCCCATCAGGAAGGCCGCGGCGTTGAAGACCGTTACTTCGAAGGCGAGGGTAAAGGCGATGGGGAGGCCGAGGCGCCAGACCTCGCGATAGCGCCGCCAGTCGGGCCGCCAGAAGCGGCCGAACAGGAAGTAGCGGCGGAAGCGGCGGTGGAACGAGACGATGCCCGCCATCGCCAGGAACATCAGCGTGTAGGTGACGGTCGTGCCGACGCCGGCGCCCTGCAGCCCCATCGGCGCCACGCCGAGGCCGCCGAACATCAGCCAGTAGACGATCCCGGCATTGACGGGGATGGCGGCAGCGCCGACCCACATCGCTGCCATCGGCCGCTCCAGGGCCGAGACGAAGTTCCGCAGCACCACGAAGGCAAGGAACGGCAGAAACCCCCATTGCAGCGTGTGGAGATAACGACCCGCCGCTTGCGCGAGTTCGGGCTCCTGTCCGAGCCGGAGCATGATCCACTCGCCGTTCCAGAGGATCGCCCACACCGGCACCGAGATCGTTGCCGCCACCCAGATGCCCTGGCGCACAGTCCGCCGCACGTCGCGAACGGAGTGGCGCTTGCGGCCGAGCTCGATCGCGATCAGCGGCGACGTCGCGGTGACGAGGCCAATGCCGAAGATGACGAAGGCGAAGTTGAGGTTGGTGGCGAGCGCGCCGGCGGCGAGCGAGGCGGCGCCCAGCCAGCCCATCATGATCACGTCGGTGGTGCCGAGGGCGATGTTGAACAGGTTGATGAGGACGAGCGGCCACGCCAGTGCAAGCGTGGCGCGGGCTTCGGCGCCCCACGCGGCGCGCGAGGCGATTCCTTCTTCGGCGATGGCGGTCATGACCGGCCTTCTAGCGGCTCGCGGGCGGCGGCGCCATGGCGATGCGGCGCCCCCGGTCGGATCGGCAGCCTGCGTGATCAATCGGCCACGTCGTCAGAAGGTGAAGGTGCCCACCGGGGCAAAGGGCGCGGCGCCACGACCGTTTTCACCGGACGATGCCGGGTCTAGGGTCCGCCAACGGAGGAAGGGATTCGCGGATCATGGCGGAGAAAGGCGAGACGACGGCCGTCCGGCTCATCCGTTTTCTCGCACTCGGCGTGCCGACCCTGTCGCGCGTGGTGGCGGTCGTGCTGGTCGCTGCTGCGCTGGCGCTCGCCTTCTTCGATTTCGGCGGCTACGACGAGGGGGAGCGCGCCGACTTCGCGCTCCTCTTCTCCGTCCTGGCGTTGGTGGCGCTCGCCTTCGGTTACGCCGTGCCGCGGCTCGTCGCCCGGTTCCTGCCCCGGCGCTGACCGGCGTATCGCGCGCCGTCCGGTTCCACTCGACGAGGTCGTGCCAGGTGCGATCGCCGAGGGACGTGGCGTTCAGTGACCCGCACATAGGCAAATGTACCGCGATAGTGTAACTACAAAATAGAGTTACTATATGCCATGCAGTTCGAATGGGACGATCTGAAGAACCGGGCCAACGTCGCCAAGCATGGGATCAGCTTCGAGACGGCGAGCGGCATTTTCGAGGGGCCGTTCATAACCGCGCAGGACACCCGTGGCGCGTACGGCGAGGCGCGCATGTCAAGGCGATTGCCGTCATCGTGGTCACCCACACCGACCGCCAAGGCGTGACCCGGATCATCTCGGCGCGGCCGGCCAACCGCATGGAAAGGAAGCGCTATGAAGAAGCCATACAAAAAGGAGCTGTCGGCTAAGGAAGTGGCCGCAGTCGCGGACAAGGACATCGACTACGGCGACATTCCGCCCCTCGACGATGACTTCTGGAGCAACGCCCGGCTCGTTGAGCCCGACAGAACGCAGCAGGTCACATTGCGCGTGAAGAAGTCCGTGCTCGACGCGTTCAAGTCGACCGGAAAGGGTTATCAGACGCGGATGAATGCCGTGCTGGAATCCTACGCCAAGACATTGACGAAGTAGGGATCTGGAACGGTCCCTGTCGGTTCCTGCCCCGGCGCTGAGCCCGCGCGGCAGTCGCCGCCCGGCTCTATTCGACCAGGTCGTGCCAGGTACGATCGCCGAGCAACGAGAACGAGGCCGAGGGACCCCAGGTTCCCGCGGCGTACGGTTTCGGCGCTTCGGAGGCGTTCGACCAGGCACCGAGGATCGGATCGATCCACTTCCAAGCCGCCTCGACTTCGTCGCGGCGCATGAACAGGGTCTGGTTGCCCCGGATCACGTCGAGAATCAGCCGCTCGTAGGCGTCGGGGCTACGGACCTTGAAGGCCTGGGCGAAGCTCATGTCGAGCGGCACATAGACCAGCCGCATGCCGCCCGGACCGGGGTCCTTGATCATCAGCCAGAGCTTCACGCCCTCGTCGGGCTGGAGGCGGATGACGAGCTGGTTGGGATGAACATCACCGACACCGGAATCGAAGATCGAGTGGGGGATGCGCTTGAAGGCGATGACGATCTCCGAGACGCGCGCCGCAAGGCGCTTGCCGGTGCGGAGATAGAAGGGGACCCCCGCCCAGCGCCAGTTGCCGATCTCGGCCTTGATGGCGACGAAGGTCTCGGTGGTGCTGTCGGAATTGTCGACCTCGCTGAGATAGGAGGGCACGGACGAGCCGCCGATATTGCCGGCGCGATACTGGCCGCGCACGGTGGCGGTACCGGCGTTCTTCTCGTCGATCGGCAGGAGGGCACGGATCACCTTGAGCTTCTCGTCGCGGACGGCATCGGCGTCCATGTGGGCCGGCGGCTCCATGGCCACCAGGCAGAGAAGCTGGACGATGTGATTCTGGACGATGTCGCGGAGCGCGCCGGAGTGATCGTAGTAGGCGCCGCGGCCCTCGACGCCGAGGGTCTCGGCGACGGTGATCTGGACGTGGTCGATATGCTCGGCGTTCCAGAGCGGCTCGAACAGCGCGTTGGCGAAGCGGAGCGCCATCAGGTTCTGGACGGTCTCCTTCCCGAGATAGTGGTCGATCCGGTAGATCTGGCTTTCTTCGAACACCTGGCCGACGGCGTCGTTGACCTCGCGGGCGGTCTCGAGATCGTGGCCGATCGGCTTCTCGATGATGACGC
>JAGRKZ010000187.1 GCA_020442065.1 Bauldia sp. | reverse complement strand
CCGCCAAGGCGGTGGCCTTCGCCGAAGCGCTCCGCCCGGACTTCAAGGTCTACGCCAGGAACGTCGTCGAGAACGCCCGGGCGCTGGCGGAGACGCTGAAAGCCGCCGGCTTCGACATCGTCTCGGGCGGCACCGACAATCACCTCATGCTGGTCGATCTCCGGCCGAAGCAGCTCAAGGGCAACGTGTCGGAGAAGGCGCTGGTCCGCGCCGGACTCACCTGCAACAAGAACGGCATCCCCTACGATCCCGAGAAGCCGATGGTGACATCCGGCATCCGCCTCGGGACGCCGGCCTGCACCACGCGGGGCTTCGGCATCGCCGAGTTCCGGCAGGTGGGCCAGCTCATCGCCGAGGTGCTCGACGCTGTCGCGCAGTCGCCGGATGGCGAAGCGCCGCTGGTCGAGGCCGCCGTCAAGCAGAAGGTCCACGACCTGACACGGCGCTTTCCCATCTACGCCAACTAGCGAGGCGGACACCCGCGCCATGCGCTGCCCCTATTGCGGCAATCCCGACACCCAGGTGAAGGACTCGCGCCCGTCCGAGGACAACACCGCGATCCGGCGTCGGCGCGTGTGCAGCGATTGCGGCGGCCGTTTCACCACCTTCGAGCGGGTGCAGCTCCGCGAGCTGATGGTGCTGAAGCGCAACAACCGGCGCGTCCCGTTCGACCGCGACAAGCTGATGCGCTCCATCCAGGTGGCGCTCAGGAAGCGCCAGGTCGATCCCGAGCGGGTCGAGCGGCTGGTCAACGGCATCGTCCGCCAGCTCGAGAGCACCGGCGAGAGCGAGGTCACCTCCGAGCAGATCGGTCATCTGGTGATGGAGGGCCTGCGCGGTCTCGACACCGTAGCGTTCGTGCGCTTCGCTTCGGTGTACAAGAACTTCCGCGAGGCCAAGGATTTCGAGGATTTCGTCGGCGAGCTTGCCGATGGCCCGATGGCCGGGGACAGCGGGGACTGAGCCGTCATGGCGTCGACCAAAGGAACGAGCGAGACGGACCGGCGGTTCATGGCCGCCGCCCTTCGTATCGGGCGACGCAGCCTCGGCCGGACGGCGCCGAACCCGGCGGTCGGTGCGATCATCGTCGCCGCCAATGGCGGCGCGTCGGTCGTGGTCGGCCGAGGCTGGACCGCGCCGGGCGGACGCCCGCACGCCGAGACCGAAGCCCTCGCCGCTGCAGGGGAGGCGGCGCGGGGGGCGACCGTCTATGTCACGCTCGAGCCGTGCGCCCACCACGGCAAGACCCCGCCCTGCGCCGAGGCACTGGTCGCGGCCGGCGTCGGGCGCGTCGTCTTCGCCATCGAGGACCCCGATCCGCGTGTCGCCGGCAAGGGCCGCGCCTTGCTGGAAGCGGCCGGAATCGCCGTGAGCGAAGGCGTCCTCCGCGAGCAGGCGGCGCGGGATCTTGCCGGACACATCAGCCGGGTCACGCGGGGTCGCCCGCATGTGGTGCTGAAGCTCGCGGTCTCGGCCGACGGCATGATCGGCCGCCGCGAGGGCGAGCGGATGATGATCACCAGCCCGCCGGCCCTGACGGCGGTCCAGGCGATGCGGGTGGAGTCGGACGCGGTGGCCGTCGGTATCGGCACCGTTCTGGTCGACGATCCACGCCTGACGGTGCGCCTGCCGGGACTCGAGAAGCGCTCGCCCATCCGCGTGATCTTCGACGCGGCGGCCCGCCTGCCGCTCGACTCCAAGCTGGTGGCGACGGCGCGGGACGTGCCGGTGATCGCGATCACGGGGCCGGCGGCGCCGGCCGAGCGCAGGGAAGCGCTGGCGGCCGCCGGGGTTCGTATCATCGAGGTCGGTGACGGCAGCGGCGGGGTCGACCTCCAGGCGGCGCTGGGCAAGCTCGCCGAGGCGGACGTGACGCGCATCCTGGTCGAGGGCGGGTCGCGGATCGCATCGACGCTGGTCGGGGCCGACCTCGTCGACGAAGTCGTGCTCTTCCGGGCGCCGGTGGTGGTGGGGGCCGACGGCGTGCGCGCGCTCGACGGCTACGCCCTTTCGGCGGTCGAGCGAAGCCCACGCTTCCGGCAGATCGAGGCGGCCGTCGTCGGCGACGATCACATGCGGCGCTATGTGAGGGTCTGAGCGCGATGTTTACCGGGATCATCAGTGAAGTCGGGACCGTCGTCTCCAACAGCCGGCGGAACGACGTCCGGCGGATGTCGATGCTGTGCCGGATCAAGCCCGAGGACCTGCCGATCGGCGGCTCGATCGCCTGCAACGGCATCTGCCTGACGGTGGTGAGCCGCGAAGGAAGCGAGGACGGCGAGACGGTGTTCGAGGTCGACGCCGCGCCGGAGACGCTCGACGTGACGACGGCCTCGGGATGGGACATTGGCCGGCGGATCAACCTCGAACGGCCGCTCAAGGTCGGCGACGAACTGTCGGGCCACATCGTCAGCGGACACGTCGACGGCGTCGCCGCAATCGTCCAGCGCGACAACCTCGGCGAGACCACGCGCTTCTGGCTCGAGGCGCCGGGCAACCTGTCGCGCCTGATCGCAGAGAAGGGTTCGGTTTGCCTCGACGGCGTCTCGCTGACGGTCAATTCCGTCAAGGGCGTGCGCTTCGACTGCCTGCTGATCCCGCACACGCTCCAGGTCACCAACTGGAACGAGCGGAAGGTCGGCGACAAGGTCAATATCGAGATCGACATGCTCGCCCGCTACGTCGCCCGCCTTGCCGAGACGGCCGCCTGGGGCACCGTCACCGACTGAGGCCCTCCGCGTCCCTGCGCTTCCGGCGCAATCCAGCCCTGCAGCAACGATTTCCCGCTGGACAAGGCGGAGCGCGCATGGTTGCTCACACCACACTTCCGGGAGTACCGCCGTGCCGCACCTGCTGATCATCGACGCCCGCTTCTACGAGGACCTCGCCGACGAACTGGTGAAGGGAGCGAGCGCGGCGCTCGACCATGCCGGCGCGACCTATGACCGGGTCTCGGTGCCGGGGGCGTTCGAGATCCCGACGGCGCTGTCGATGGCGCTCGACGCCGCCGAGACGGTGGGCACCGAGTATGACGGCTACGTCCTTCTCGGCTGCGTGATCCGGGGCGAGACCAGCCACTACGACATCGTTGCCGGCGAGTCGGCCCGCGCGATCATGGACATCGCGGTCGCCGAGGCGCTGGCCGTCGGCAACGGTATCCTCACGGTCGAAAATGACGAACAGGCGTGGAAGCGGGCGCGGGTGAACGAGGGCAACAAGGGGGGCGCGGCCGCCGAGGCGGCGCTGGCCATGATCGCGCTTCGTGCGAGGCTCGGGGCGTGACCGGCGGTTCGCCATGAGCCACGCGAAAGAGGAGAAACGCGAGCGCCGCACCGTAAGGCCCGCCAACCAGCGCGGGGCGGCGCGGCTGGCGGCAGTGCAGGCGCTCTACCAGCTCGACATTGCCGGATCGACGCTGCCGGACGTGCTGGCCGAGTTCGAGTCCTTCCGCCTCGGGCGCGAACTCGACGGCGAGCAGTACCGCGAGGCCGATGCAGCCTATTTCCGCGAGATTGTCACGGGCGTGGTCCGCGACCAGCGCACGCTCGACCCCGAGGTGCATGGCGCGTTGACGCCCGGCTGGCCGCTGCAGCGCATCGATGCGACGCTCCGCGCCATCCTCCGCGCCGGGACCTGGGAGCTGATGGGCCGCAGCGACGTACCGGGCCGGGTGGTGGTCAGCGAGTATGTCGACGTCGCCCGGGCCTTTTTCGACAGCGACATCGCCGGCATGGTGAACGCAGTGCTCGACACGCTCGCCCGCAAATTCCGGCCAGCGGAATTCTCGGTGGACGTCTCCGACGCGGGGGCGTGATGACGAGGCCGGGGGAGTTCGAGCTGATCGAGCACTACTTCCGGCCGCTCGCTGCCGACCCTGGCGCCCTGAGCCTCACCGACGATGCCGCGGTCTACAACCCGCCACGCGGCGAGGAGGTGGTCCTCAAGGCCGATCTCATCGCCGAGGGCATCCATTTCTTCCCGGACGACCCGCCGCGGTCGATCGCCGCGAAGGCGCTCCGGGTCAACCTCTCCGACCTTGCCGCCAAGGGCGCGACGCCGGTTGGTTACCTGCTGTCGCTGGCCCTCAAGCCCGACTGGAATGAAGACTGGATCGCCAGCTTTGCCGGGGGGCTCGCGGCCGACCAGGAGACCTACGGCGTCACGCTGTTCGGCGGCGATACCAGCCGCGCCTCGGGTGGCACCGTGGTCTCGGTCGCGGCGATCGGCCGCGCACCGGTCGGCCGCATCGTCCGGCGGAACGGCGCCCGCCCGGGCGATGCCATCTTCGTCTCGGGGACGATCGGCGACGCTGCGCTTGGCCTCCGCATCCGGCTCGGGACGCTCGACGCGATGCCGGCGGGCAAGGCGGCCGACCACCTGCTCGACCGCTACCTCCATCCCCAGCCGCGGGTGGCGCTGGCGCCGGTGATAGCGGACTTCGCGACGGCTTCCCTCGACATCTCCGACGGGCTGGTCGGCGACCTCGCACACATCTGCAAGCAGTCCGGAGCAGGGGCCGAGATCGCTGCGGCGGCGGTGCCGTTGTCGGCCGGGGCAAAGGCCATCGTCGCGGCCGATCCGTCGGCGCTCGCCACGGTGATGACGGGCGGGGACGACTACGAGATCCTCGCAACCGTTCCGGAAGCCAGGGCGGAGGCCTTTGCCACAATGGCGGCCGAGGCCGGCGTGCCGGTGACGAGGATCGGCCGGATCGTCGAGGGCGCGTCGCCGCCGGTGGTGCTCGGACCCGAGGGGCCGATCCGCTTCGACCACGCCAGTCACACGCATTTCTGACGATAGGCACCTGCCGCGACAAGCCGTCCGGCGTCCGGGATTGGCGATCCTGGCAACGGCAGCCTATAGTCCGCCCGCCTTCCGGAGAGCGACATCCGTCATGACCGACAGCACGGCAAATCCCGCGGCGATGAACGAGCACGCCCAGGCGCGTCGCAACGCCCTCACGCTGTCGGCCGCGGCGGCGATCTCCGGCTCGGCGCCGCCGATCGCGATCACGCTCGGTGGCCTCGCCGGCCTCTATCTGCTCGGGACGGACAAGTCGCTGGCGACGCTGCCGGTGAGCGGCTTCAACCTCGGCGTGGCGCTGAGCGCCATCCCCGCCGCCATGCTGATGCGGGCGGTCGGGCGCCGGCTCGGTTTCATGATCGGGGCGGTGTCCGGTATCGTCGGCGGAATCGTCGCGGGCCTTGCGGTCATCTACGGCGCCTTTCCGGGGCTGGTGGCGGGGTTCCTGCTGGTGGGCGGCGCGGCTGCATTCGCCCAGCAGTACAGGTTCGCCGCGGCCGACAGCGGCGACTCGGCCTTCCGGGCGCGCGCGATCTCGTGGGTGATGATCGGCGGCATCGCGGCGGCGATCATCGGGCCGCAGACCGTCATCCACACCAGGGACCTGCTCGCCCCGATCCCGTTCGCAGGCGCCTTCTTTGCCATTTCGGTGCTCTCGGCGATCAGCTTGCTGGTCGTCTCGACCCTTTCGGGCCAGGCGCGGTTGGCGCCGCCCAGGGCGTCGCACCAGGGTGGCCGGACCCTTGGCGAGATCGCGCGCCAGCCGCGGTTCATCATCGCGGTGACCTGCGGAATCGGCTCCTATGCGCTGATGTCGCTGGTGATGACGGCGGCGCCGCTCGCCATGGTTGCGTGCGGGCTCGGCGAAGACAATGCAGCCCTCGGCATCCAGTGGCACGTGCTGGCCATGTTCGGGCCGAGCTTCGTCACCGGGACGCTGATCGCGCGCTACGGGGTCGACCTGATCGTGGCGATCGGAATGGCGCTGCTCGCCGGCTGCGGCATTGCGGCGCTCACCGGCATCGACCTTGCCAATTTCTGGGGGGCCCTGATCCTGCTCGGGCTGGGCTGGAACTTCGGGTTCATCGGCGCAACGACGATGCTGACCGAGACCTACCGCCCGGAAGAGCGCGGCAAGGTGCAGGGGCTCAACGACTTCCTCATTTTCGGCTCGGTCGCTGCGGCATCCTTCGCCTCCGGCTCGCTGTTCACGTCGGTCGGATGGAACTGGATCAACTACCTGATCTTCCCGGTGGTGGCGATCTGCCTGATCGCGCTCGGAGCCGGTGCAATTCTGCGCCGCCGGGCGCGGGCATAGGCGCTCGATCAGGACCTTGACGCCTGCCGGCTGACAGGTCATACCCTCGCCGTTCAAAGGCGGACCGCGGCGCTGGGGCCCGGCCGCTCTTCATACCAGCATGAGCCCGCGCGGCCAGAGGGCAACCACCACGTCGGCGCGCGACGGACGAGGGGGACGACACGTTGCTGTACATCATCATCCTATGCGGCCTGCTTTCGGTGGCCTATGCCGTCTGGGCGGCCCGATCGGTGCTGGCCGCCGATGCCGGCAGCGCACGCATGCAGGAGATCGCCTCCGCGATCCAGGAGGGCGCCACCGCCTATCTCCGGCGCCAGTACCTGACCATCGCCATCGTCGGCGTGATCGTCTTCATCCTTCTCGTCGTGCTGCTGTCGCTGCCGGTGGCCATCGGATTCGCCATCGGCGCCGTGCTGTCCGGCGTCGCGGGCTTTGCGGGCATGATGGTCTCGGTCCGCGCCAATGTCCGCACCGCCCAGGCCGCCAGCCAGAGCCTCGCGGCGGGCCTTGACATCGCTTTCCGCTCCGGCGCCATCACCGGACTTCTCGTCGCCGGCCTCGCGCTGCTCGGCGTCGCTGTCTACTACTGGGTCCTCACCGGGCTCGGCGGATACGACTCCAGCGACCGAGTGGTGATCGACGCGCTGGTGGCGCTCGGCTTCGGCGCCTCGCTGA
>JAGRKZ010000035.1 GCA_020442065.1 Bauldia sp. | reverse complement strand
CAGGCGCCGCGCATCGACGAGGCCCGCCATGACAGTCTCTATGAGCTCGAGATCGCCCTCGCCCAGATTCCCGATCCGGCCGAAGGCAAGGCGCCCACGCCCTGGCTGGTCGACCGGCTCCTCCGCAACATCCTCATTGACGTCACCGGCAACACCCACCGCGCCGAGATCTGCATCGACAAGCTGTTCTCGCCGGACGGACCGACGGGCCGGCTCGGGCTGGTCGAGTTCCGCGGCTTCGAGATGCCGCCGGACGCGCGCATGAGTCTTGCCCAGCAGGCGCTGATCCGCGCGTTGCTGGCGCGTTTCTGGGCCGCGCCGGTCAAGGGGCGTCCGGTGCGCTGGGGCACGGTGCTGCACGACCGGTTCATGCTGCCCCACTTCGTCTGGCAGGATTTCCTCGACGTGCTGCGCGACCTCGGCGACCACGGTTTCGACCTCCGGTCGGAGTGGTACGAGGCGCAGGCCGAGTTCCGCTTCCCGTTCTGCGGCGAGGTCGAGTACGAGGGCGTCCATCTCGAGCTTCGCCAGGCGCTCGAGCCGTGGCACGTCCTCGGCGAGCGTGGCGCGATCGGCGGCACCGTCCGCTACACCGACAGCTCGGTCGAGCGCATGCAGGTGAAGCTCACCGCCCCCGAGCCCGGCCGCTATGTCGTCGCCTGCAACCGTCGTTCCGTGCCGCTCGCCCCGACCGGCGCCGGCGGCGTCTCGGTGGGCGGCGTCAGGTTCAAGGCGTGGCAACCGGCCGAGGCGCTGCACCCGACGTTGCCGGTCAATGCGCCGCTGGTCTTCGATGTCTTCGACACCTGGTCCGGCCGTGCCCTCGGCGGCTGCACCTACCACGTCGCCCATCCCGGCGGCCGGAACTACGACACCTTCCCGGTCAACACCTACGAGGCGGAGGCGCGGCGTCTCGCCCGGTTCGAGAAGATGGGGCACACGGCGGGGAACTACTGGCCGCTGCCGGAAGTTACCCACCCCGAATTCCCCATGACTCTCGACCTTCGCCGCGCCCCCGGGGTCTGACCGGCCATGTCCATGCCCGAGACTATTGCTGACGGCGTGCCCGGCCTGCTCGACGGCTACCGCCCGCCGGCCGGCGTGGCGGACGAACTGCTCGACGCGGGCGGGGGGCTTCGGCCGGTATGGCGCCCGCTGATCGACTATCTTGCGGCCCACACCCCCGAGACCATCGCCGAGAACGTCGCCCGCGGCGATCGCTACCTCCGCGACGCCGGAGTCTACTACCGGCAGTACCAGGAGGCGGAGTCGACCGAGCGCGACTGGCCGCTGAGCCACATCCCGGTGATGATCTCGGCCGCGGAGTGGGCGGAGCTGTCGGCAGGAATAGCCCAGCGGGCCGACCTTCTCGAGCAGGTAATGGCCGACCTCTACGGTTCCGCCAGCCTGGTTCGCAACGGCCTCCTGCCGCCGGCGCTCGTTGCCGGCAATCCGGAATGGCTGCGGCCGATCGTCGGCATCACGCCACGCTCCGGCCATTACCTCCACTTCCTCGCCTTCGAGATCGGGCGCTCGCCGGCCGGCGGCTGGTTCGTGCTCGGCGACCGCACCCAGGCCCCGTCCGGCGCGGGCTTTGCGCTGGAGAACCGCATCGCCACGGCGCGCGTCTTCCAGGACCTCTACCCCCACGCCAATGTCGAGCGCCTCGCCGGCTTCTTCCGGGCCTTCCGGGATGCGCTCAATGGCCTCCGCCAGAGCCAGAGCGGCCGGGTTGCGATCCTCACCCCCGGCCAGCACACCGACACCTTCTTCGAGCACGCCTACATCGCCCGCTATCTCGGCTTCATGCTGCTCGAATGCGAGGACCTCAAGGTCGAGCGCGGCGGCCTTGCCGTCCGCACAATCAACGGGCCCGAGCCGATCAGCGTGATCTGGCGCCGCCTCGATTCCCGCTTCGCCGACCCGCTCGAGCTTGACGAGAACTCGGCCCTCGGGACGCCCGGCATGGTCGCGGCGCTTCGCGCCCGCGCCATGACCATGGTCAACTGCCTCGGCTCCGGCGTGCTCGAGGCGCGGGCGCTGATGGCCTTCCTGCCGCGGATCTGCGAGCACCTTGTCGGCGCGCCGCTCAAGCTCCCCAACATCGCCACCTGGTGGTGCGGGCAGGAGCGCGAGCGCGGCTACGTCACCGCCAATTTCGAACGGATGATGATCGGCCCGGCGTTGTCGACCAAGCTTCCCTTCGAGATCGACGGCTCGACGGCGCTCGGCGGCCGGTTCCGCACCGCCTCGGACGAGCCGATTGCCGCCTGGCTCGAACGCGAGGGCGATGCCCTCGTCGGTCAGGAGGCCGTGACGCTGTCGACCACGCCGGCGATGATCGACGGCCGGCTCGTGCCCCGGCCGATGATCGTTCGGGTCTTCGCCGCCCGGACCGGGAACGGCTGGACGATCATGCCCGGCGGCTACGCCCGGATCGGCCGTACCGGCGATCCCACCGCGCTCGCGATGCAGGATGGCGGCTCGGTCGCCGATGTCTGGGTGGTGAGCGAGACGCCCGTCCGGCACGATTCGCTCAGCGCGCCCGGCGATGCGCCGTTCGTGCGGCGGATGCCGGGTGTGTTGCCGGCCCGGGCCGCGGACAATCTCTACTGGCTCGGCCGATACGTCGAGCGGGCGGAGTACGGTGTGCGGATGCTGCGCGCCTATCATGTCCGCCTGGCCGAGGCGGGCGCCGAGCCCGGGCCGATGCTCGACCATCTCGCCGCCGCGGTCGGCGCTCTCGGCCATGATCCGGCCGTGCCGTTCCCTGCGAGTCTGTTGGCGCTTCTCGACCTTGCCCGGTCGTGCGCCGGCAAGATTCGCGACCGCTTCTCGACCGACGGCTGGAACGCGCTCAATCAGGTCGCCGCGTTCGCCCGTCGCAGTGTCGGCGCGGTCGCCCCCGGCGATGACGCAGTTCGGGCCACGGGCGAATTGCTGCGTGAGCTCGCCGCCTTCTCGGGCCTTATCCATGACAACATGTTCCGCTTTGCCGGCTGGCGCTTCCTCACCATGGGCCGGGCGCTCGAGCGCGGCTCGCAGATTGCGGGGTTGCTCGCCGGCTACGCCGATGTCGGCGCGCCGAACGGAAGCTTCGACGTTGCGCTCGAGGTCGGCGACAGCGTCATGACCCACCGCCGCCGCTATTCGGTGGAGACCAACCGCAACACCGTCGTCGATCTCCTCGCCCTCGATGGCGACAATCCGCGCTCGGTCCTCTTCCAGGTCGAGACGCTCCGGGAGCAGCAGGCGCGTCTGCCCGAGGGCCGGTCCGCCGCCCGCATGGAAGATGTTGCCCGGCGCATCCTGCGGGTTCACACCGGCCTTGCCGTCGCGGTGCCGGAGGAGATCACCACCGAGCGGTTGCTGGCGATGCGCGAGGAGCTCGCCGGGATCTCCGATGCGCTCTCGGCCCGATACCTGAGCTGACCCCAATGTCGGTGCTCTACGACATCACCCTCGAGATCGCCTACCGCTACGACAGCCCGGCGGCATCGAGCCGGACTCTCCTCCGCATGCTGCCGCTCACGGGGGCCGGGCAACAGATCATCTTCGGCTTCGTTGATACCGACCCCGCGCCGGACTTTCGCCACGACGACCGCGACTTCTTCGGCAACCACACGGTCGAGGTTGCCCATGACGGCCGCCTGAGCGGGCTTGATTTCCGCTTCGCCGGGCGGGTCCGACGCGATGCCCCGGAGAGCGGCCTCGACCTCTCCTGCCCGCTCGGCGTGCTTCGAACGGAACTGGGTGGCGTGCTCAGCGTCGCGCCCGAGTCGCCGCATCATTTTGTCGGGCCGTCCGAGCGCGTGCGGCGCGAGCCGGAGATCACTGCCTTCGCCCGCGGCGTCACCGATCCTGGCATGTCGGCGCTCGCCGCCGTCGAGGCCGTCTCGCATGCGCTCCACCGCGACATCTCGTTCGATCCCACCGCCACCGTCGTCACAACCGATCCCCTCGACGCCTTCCGCAAACGTCGCGGCGTCTGTCAGGACATCAGCCATGTCATGATCGCGGCATTGCGCGGTATCGGCATCCCGGCCGGTTACGTCTCGGGCTTCCTCCGCACCAACCCGCCCGAGGGCCAGCCCCGGCTCGAAGGGGTCGATGCCATGCATGCCTGGGTCCGCGCCTGGTGCGGACTGGAGGCGGGCTGGATCGAGGTCGATCCGACCAACGACATCCGGGTGGCCACCGACCACGTCGCCGTCGCGGTGGGACGCGACTATGCCGATGTCGCCCCGATCAAGGGTTCGCTCCGCGCCGCCGGCTCGCACCAGACATCGCACCGCGTCGATGTCGCGCCGGTCGAGCCGCTTTCGCCGCGCTGACGGCGTCGATCGCGGCATTGGCAAAAATATCGACGTGAGTGCGCATGGGGGGTAGGGTGGCTCTCGGGTACGGTCGCGTGTCGCGCCGGTGGGCCGGCACCGTCGGCCCGGGTCACACCCGCGGGCCGACCAGCCCGATGCAGCAGTAGCAGTGGCGCCGGCGCCTCGGCGGCGGCCGCAAGGCAAGGGATGCAACGAGGGAGGACATCATGCCCGGATGGCGGATCGAAGGTCAGTACATGGAGACCTGCAGCTGCACCTATCTCTGTCCCTGCATCGTGACCAACATGGCCGCCGCCCCGACCGAGGGGGAATGCAAGGTTGCCATCGCGATGCGCATCGACAACGGCGAGAAGGACGGCGTCCGGCTCGACGGTCTCTCCTTCATCGTCGTCATGGTGTCGCCGGGCCCCATGATTGAGGGCAACTTCAAGGTCGGGCTCATCGTCGATGACAAGGCCAGCGAGGCGCAGACCAAGGCGATCGGCGAGATCGCTACCGGCGCCGCGGGCGGGCCGATGGCCGCGCTCGGACCGCTGGTCGGAGAGGTCGCCGGTGTCGAGCAGCGGCCGATCGTGTTCGAACAGAATGGTCTCGACTGTTCCGTCAAGGCCGGGGAGCTGATCGACCAGGCCTTGTCGGGGACCCCGAGCCCCGCGGCCGAGGGCGAGCCCATCTACCTCGACAACGCCTTCCATCCGGTCAATTCGCGGCTGGCGCTGGCGACCGCGAAGCGCAGCCACTTCCATGCCTTCGGGATCGACTGGGACGATGCCAGCGGCCTTCGCAATGGCCACTTCGCGCCCTTTGCCTGGTCCGGCTAGCATCCGGGCCGCCGTGACCGCGAGCGGCGCATCCGCCGGGGTTCCGCGCCGTCGTCCGGTCGCCGAGGCGGGCTGATGTCCGCCACGGGCATGATCGAGTTCGTCGCCCGCCGCCAGCAGGCGGTGGTGGTGGCGGGTCTGGTTCTGGTCTGCGTCCTTGCCTGGGCGTTCGTGCTCGCCGGCGCCGGCACCGGCATGAGCATCTCGGCGATGTCGACCTTCCAGTTCCCGCCACCGATGAACCGGCCGCCGATGGCCGGGGCGTGGACCGCCGGCTACTGGCTCACCATGCTCGTCATGTGGTGGGTGATGATGGTGGCGATGATGCTGCCGAGTGCGGCGCCGATGCTGCTCCTCTTCGCCGCCATGCGCCGACGGGCCAGCCAGGGCGCGGCGGTTCCGACCGCCTGGCTCGCGGCGGGCTATCTGCTCGCCTGGCTCGGCTTCTCGGTCGCGGCGGTGGCCCTCCAGTACCTGTTCGAGCAGGTGGGCCTCCTCCATGGCATGATGATGTGGAGCCTCAGTCCGTGGCTCTCCGTGGCGATCCTCGTCGCGGCCGGCCTCTACCAGCTCACGCCGCTCAAGCAGGCCTGCCTGTCGCACTGCCGTTCGCCGCTCGCCTTTCTCATGGGCCACTGGCGGCCCGGCCAGATGGGCGCCCTCCGCATGGGCCTTGCCCATGGCGTCTACTGCGTCGGCTGCTGCTGGTTCCTGATGGCGCTGCTGTTCGTCGGCGGCATCATGAACGTGGTGTGGATCGCCGGGCTGGCGCTGATCGTCCTGGTCGAAAAGGTGGGGCCGCACGGTCGCGCGGTCTCGATCGCGCTCGGGGTGCTTTGCCTGGTCGGCGCGGTGTGGATCGTGCTCGGCGCCGTCGGCGCCGGCGGCTGACATCGCAGCCGGGCAGGGCCGCCTGCGCCAAGGGGCTTCCCTTGTCCGGGCGCTTGCGTCACCGTCCGATGGTTGGCGGAGAGGAGGGTCGAGGATGGCTGGTGTGATCGCGGTGCGCCGTGCGGTCTGCGGGTTGGTGCTCCTGTTTGCTGCGGCGTCGCCCCTCAGGGCGGAGCCGGCGCTGACCTTTGCGACCGAAGGCACCTACCCGCCATGGAGCATCGTCGACGCGGCCGGCACGCTCGCCGGCTTCGACGTCGAGTTGATCGGCGCCCTTTGCCGTGTCGCGGAACGCGACTGCACGTTGGAGCAGGCGGTGTTCCCGGCCATGATCGACCAGTTGGTCGAGGGTCGGTTCGACGGCATCGTCTCTGGCATTGCGATCACCGCCGAGCGCGAGAAGACGATCGCCTTCACCCGTCCCTACATGAGCCTGTCGGTGTCCTTCGCAGTGCCGGCGGGGTCGCGCCTCGCCGCCAATGCACCGGACACGCGCGAGCAGCTGCTTGCGGCGCTGGCCCACGCCAGGCTCGGTGCGCAGGCTGATACGGTCAACGCCGGCTTCATCGCCGAGGTGTTGCCGGAGGCGACGCTGGTGACGTTCGGCGACCAGGAATCGCTCAACGCGGCCATCGCCCGGGGCACGGTCGACGCTGGCCTCGCCGCCACTGAGACCTGGCTCGATCCGGCGCCGGAGATCGCCCGCAGCATCGTCGCGTTGAGGCCTCCCCTCACCAGCGTAGCCTACCCGATCCTTGGCCGGGGTCTCGGCATCGGCCTTCGCAAGGCGGACGGCGCCCTCAAGGCGGCGCTCGACGACGCCATCTGCGCGCTCGTCGCCGACGGCACCATCGCGCTGCTGTCGGTGCGCTGGTTCCGGGTCGACCTGTCGGTGCCCTGCGCCGGCGGGGGCTAGCCCGGCGTTTCCTTATGGGTCGACGGCCGGCCGGTGACCATCGCGGAAGGGGCATGCGCCCGCGCCGTCATGGCGGGCGCATGCCGGCAGGGTCAGGCGTGGAAGCCGTAGTCGGCGGTGAGGTCGACCCCGATCACCGAGATCGATCCGCCGATCACCGTCAGCAGCGTGTCGTCGGCGTAGCCGTCGCCGTCGAGGTCGGCGAGGGCCGCGTCCACGACGCGTTGCCGTCCGGTGAAGACGATCGTGTCTTCGCCCGGGTTGAAGTCGGAGATGGTGTCGTCGCCGGATAAGCGGCCGAAACGGAACGTGTCGCCTCCGTCTCCGCCGGCGAGCGTGTCGTTGCCGAAGCCGCCGATAAGGAGGTCGTTGCCGAGGCCGCCGCTGAGGTCATCGTCGCCGCAATCGCCCTCGAGGCGGTCGTTGCCGCGGTTGCCCCACAGCTGGTCGTTGCCCGCGCCGCCATCCGCCACATCGTCACCGTCGCCACCCCAGAGCGAATCGCCGCCGCGGTCGCCGGAGAGATCGTCGTCGCCGGCACCGCCGTCGAGGATGTCGTTGCCGGAGCCGCCTTTGGCGCGATCGTTGCCGCCGCCGAGGCTGAGGAGGTCGTTCCTGCGCCCACCGTGGGTCACGTCGCGGTCGTCACCTGCCCATACGATGCGTCCGTTGATGGGGTTGCCGCCGAGGGCGATCATGTCTCCGGCGATCGCGGTCTGGGGGATCGGCTCGTTGTTGGTGTGAACGCCGAGATAGCCGTTTCCGGCAAGGATCTCGTCGAGAACGAACTGCACGCCGAGACCGGGATTGTTGACGGGCGGGCGAAGGGTGTAGGGCTCGTCGATGGTGAAGGCGAAACCGGTATCGGTCTGCTCCAACGTTGCCGTGGTGATGTCGCCGCTCGTGGGGTCGCGGTCGAAGAGCTGTTCGACGATGAAGTTCGGCCCGCCTTGCGGCAGATTGTGGAAATGGAAGGGCTGGACCGGGTTGGTGTCGAGAACGTTGTCGGCGCCGTCCAGGAAGATGCTGTCGACGACGAGCTCCATCTTGAGGATTTGCTGGGTGGCGGTATCGATCAGGACCCGGGCGTAGCCGGTCGAGGGGTCCTGCGAGTCCCAGTTGACCGGAACCGGATGACGATTGTCCAGTTCAACAGTCACATAGATCAACGACCCGCCGGAATCTGAGTTCGCATTGTGTTTAGACATAGTCTCTCCTGGAGTAGTTCGTGTATTTAGACTTTTGCGATAGTTTTATTTATCGCTAGGTCCGCCGCACGCTCAGTAAGAGTCGACTACTATGTCCGTTTCAACTCAGGATGAGGCTGAATTGATGATTTTCTTCTGTTCTCCCCGGCTTCTTCGAGCCATGGCGAGCGCCGACGGGGTCGGGACGGTCAGCCCGGGACGATGAGGTCCGGCAGCTCGCGCAGCGAGCGCATGGCGCGGTCCGGCGCGCCGGGCAGGCGGTCGTCCGGGCCGCCGCTCCGGTTGCACCAGAGCGTGCGGAAGCCGAAGGCGGAGGCGGCGTGGATGTCCCAGGCGTTGCCGGAGACGAAGGCGATGCCGTCCGCTGCGATTCCGAGCCGGTCGACGGCGCGCTGGTAAACCGCCGGCGCCGGCTTGTAGACGCCGACCTCCTCGACCGAGATCACCGCGTCGAACGCCGCCTCGAAGCCCGCCGCCTTGACTGCCGCGGCGAGCATCGCCGGGGTGCCGTTGGAGAGGATGGCGAGCCGCAGTCCCGCCGCCCCGAGCCGCTGCAGCGTTTCCGCCACCTCCGGGTAGGGCGCGAGCTCGTCGTAGAGCGCCATCAGCCGGTCGCGGAGGCCCGGCCGGTCGAGGCCAAGGGCGGCGAGGCAGACGTCGAGCGCATCGCCCGTGACGGTGTGAAAGTCGGCATGGCGACCTTGCGCGGCGCGGAGCCAGGTATACTGGAGCTGCTTGTCCCGCCACAGCGCGGTGAGCGGGTCGCAGGCGGCGCCGAGCTCGTCGCGAAGCCGTCCGGCAGCGGAGGCGAAATCGAACAGCGTGCCGTAGGCNNCGTGGCCGGGGTAGAGCTGCTCGGCGAGCAGGGCGACGCTGTAGACATCGAACAGCGTGCCGTAGGCGTCGAAGACGACGGCCCCTGCCGGGATCGGGTCGGAGACATCGGTCATCGGGTCACTTCACTCCAGCGAGGTCGGGGGCGAGCGCGGGGGCATCGTCGCCGGCGTCCGCTTCCGTGAGGAACACGCAGAAGGTCGCACCGTGCCCCGGCGTGCTGCGCACCCAGATGCGGCCGCGGTGATGCTCGACGATGTGGCGTGAGATAGTGAGGCCGAGGCCGCTCCCGGACGGACGCCCGGTGTTGCGGTTCCTCGCCTTGGCGAACTTCTCGAAGATCTGCTTCTGGTCCTCCTCGCTCACCCCCTCGCCGTTGTCGCTGACCTCGACCAGATAGCCGCCCTCGGCCGGCCGGCCGATCACCGCGACCCGGCCCTTGTCGGGATCGCAGAACTTGGCGGCGTTGGAGAGGAGGTTGATGTAGACCTGCATCATGCGGTCGCGGTCGGCGCGGAGCGGACGGTTGGCCGGCTCGATCGAGACGTCGAGTTCGGCGTTGGCCTCGCGGAACAGCCCGCCGGTCGCAGCGATCGCATCTTCGAGCGTCGCCTTGGGATCAAACCGCGCCATCCGCCAGTCGGCCTCGCCCTGTTCGAGCCGGGTGAGGTCGAGGATGGTGTCGAGGAGGCGGGTCAGCCGCTGCGTCTCGCTCGAGATGATCGCGAGATAGCGGTCGGCCTGCGTCGCGCCGATGCCCTCGCGGTCGCTGAGGATCTCGGAGAAGGAGCGGATCGAGGTGAGCGGGGTCCGCAGCTCGTGGCTCACCGTCGACAGGAAATCGTCCTTGAGCCGGTCGAGCTCCTTGAGCTGCTGGTTGGCGCGGGTCAGCTCCCGCGCCGTCGCCTCCAGCTCGCGCGACTTCTGTTCGAGCTCGCGGCTGTGGGCGATCACTTCCTGGGTCTCCTCGAGGATGGCGATCACCTCGTCGAAGCCGAGCAGTTCGCCCTTGGCGATCGAGGCGACCATGCCGCGGGCCGAGGCGGCGCCGACGCTGCCGGCGAGCTGGCGCTCGACGAAGGCGATCATGTCGGCGTCCGCTTCCGGGCTGTCGCGGAAGCGCTCGCCGCGGGCGGCGGCGTAGTCGCGGAAGGCGCGGGCAGCGCGCTCCGGGCCGCTGAAGCGCTGGAGAAGGGCGTAGAGATCGTCGAAGGCGGCCGAGCGCCGCCACACCTGCGCCTCGGCCGGGGGACGGCGGAAGGCATCGACGAAAATGGTCGCCTGGATGCGCTCGAGCGTGTCCTGTTGCGAATAGAGCGAGACCAGAACGTAGCCGCCGATATTCGCCGCCATGCTCCAGAACAGCGCATGGGTCAGCGGGTCCCAGCCGGAGAGGCCGAACAGCGCCTCGGGCCGGAGGAAGCCGAGACCGAAGGGCCCCGGATCGAGGATCGCGTCGGGGAGCAGCCCGCTGCGGACAAGCAGCGGCACCAGCATGGTGTAGGACCAGGTGAGGAAGCCGAGCACCAGCCCGGTCTGGGCGCCGGCGCGCGTCGCGTTCTTCCAGAACACGCCGCCGACGATCGCCGGCAGGAACTGCGCGGCGACGGCGAAGGAGACGAGGCCGATCTGGGCCAGCGGGCCACCCTCGCCGGTAAGCCGGTAGTAGCCGTAGCCGAGGAGCAGCACCATGAAGATGGCGATCCGGCGGATCAGCAGGAGGAGTCGCGAGAGATCGCCGCGCTCGTCGAGCCGGAGGCTGCGAATCCTGAGCAGGACCGGCATGACCAGGTCATTGCAGATCATCGTCGAGAGGGCGATCGCGGCGACCACCACCATCGCCGTCGCCGAGGAGAGGCCGCCGACGAAAGCGAGCAGCGCGAGGCCCTGCTGGCCCTGCGTCATCGGTACGGTCAGCACGTAGAAGTCGGGGTTGGCGTCGGGCGAGAGCAGGGCAAGGCCGGCGGCCGCGATCGGCAGCGCGAACAGGCTCATCAGGAACAGGTAGAACGGGAACAGCCACGAGGCGGTGGCGAGGTGCCGCTCGTTGACGTTCTCGACGAAGGTGATGTGGAACTGGCGAGGCAGGCAGACGATCGCCGCCATCGACAGGAAGGTCATGGTCAGGAAGCGTGAGGCGCCGCCCTCGGGGAAGCTGATGAGGTCCGACCAGACCGTTTCCATCGCCTTGCCGCTGGCCGCGCCGCTGCCGAGGACGAAGACCACGAAGAAGCCGACGGCGAGAAGGGCGAGCAGCTTCACGCAGGATTCGAACGCGATCGCCGCCACCATCCCTTCGTGGTGCTCGTTGGCGTCGATGTGGCGGGTGCCAAACAGGATCGCGAAGATCGCCATGCCGACGGCGGTCAGCAGGGCCGCGTCGGAGAGCAGCGAGGATGGCGTCGCGAACAGGCTCTCGCTGAGGTCGCCGAAGCTGTTGTAGTTGACGAGCACAGCGAAGCTGGTCGAGACCGCTTTGAGCTGCAGCGCGATGTAGGGCATCGTTCCCACCATCGCGATCACCGTCACCAGCATGCCGAGCAGGGCGCTCTTGCCGTAGCGCGAGGCGATGAAGTCGGCGATCGAGGTGATGCGCTGCGACTTCGAGATCCGCGCGATCTTGCGCAGCAGGAACCACCAGCCGAGAAAGACCACGGTCGGCCCGGTATAGATGGTCAGGAACTCGATGCCCCGCCGTGCCGCCGTGCCGACCGCGCCGTAGAAGGTCCACGACGTGCAGTAGACGGCGAGCGAGAAGGTGTAGACCACCGGCGAGCGGATCAGGCTCCGGCCGGAATCGGCGCGGCGGTCGCCGTACCAGGCGATGGCGAAGAGAATTCCGAGATAGGCGAGGGCGACGGCGACGACGGTGGCGGTGGTGAGCATCGCCTCAGGCGCCCCCGGTCCCCTCCCGCTCGCCGGCGTCGCCCTGCGGCAGGTCGGTGCGCGCGGCGTTGAGGCGGGAGGCAAGGCGTGCCCCGACGATGATGGCGGCGAGCCAGACGCCGAAGCAGTAGAGGTGGAGGATCGGCACCCCGAGCAGGAAGCCCGGCACGTCGAAGATCTCGACGATCGGCGGGGTGAGCAGGACGAGGGCGGCGACCGTCAGCACGAAGGAACGGTCGGAGAGCCGTCCTTCCGTGGTCATGGCCCCCCTCCCGCCTGGCCGAGCAGGCCGCGGACCCGGTCGACCACGTCGCGGTTGGAGAACGGCTTGGTGACATAGTCGTCGACGCCGAGCGCGATCGCCTTCTGCCGGTCTTTCTCGTGGCCCTTGGCGGTCAGCATGATGATCCGTGGCGCCCGCCCGCCGGGGTCACTCTTGATGGCCTCGACCACGGCGAAGCCGTCGAACCCCGGCAGCATCACGTCGAGCAGCACGAGGTCGGGCGAGAGCTGTCGCGCCATCTGCACGGTGGTGGGGCCGTCGCGGGCGACATGCACCTCGTAGCCCGCGCGCTGCATCAGAAACGACAGCGCCTCGACGAGGTTGCGTTCGTCCTCCGCGACCAGAATCGACTGCGCCACGTTCTCTCCCCTGTCGTGGCCGGCGCTTCGGACCGGTCGGTTTTCAGCGACGTTAGCCTTGGCAGCCGGGGCTGTCATCATGCACCGCCACCTGGCACCGCGATGCGCTCGAAGGCGCGGTCGGCGCAGTCGGCGCGCGGGCACTGCCGGCAGGTGATGCCGACCGGCGTCGCGGTGGGTGCTGCGGTAAGATCGAGGCCGTCGGCATAGACGAAGCGCCCGGCATGGGCGACCGGAGCGCCGATCATCACCGCATGCAGCCCGGCGACGTGATCGCCCGGCGTCTCGGCGCGGGCGACGAAGAGGAAGGTCTCGCCGTCGGGGAGCCGGGCGACCTGGTGGACGATTCGTCCCGGCGTGGTGAAGGCGTGGTGGACGATCCAGCGCGGGCAGGCGCCACCGTAGCGCGGCAGGCGGAGGCCGGAGGCGCTGAAGCGCTTGGAGATGTTGCCGGCGATGTCGGTGCGGAGGAAATGGAGCGGCACGCCTTCCGCCGTCGGGCGGCGCAGTGTTGCCAGGCGGTGGCAGACCTGCTCGAAGCTCGCATCGAACCGGGCGCCAAGCCGCGCGACGTCATGGCGAAGCTCCTCGGCGGCGGCGTGGAAGTCGTCGTAGGGCATCAGCAGCGCGGCGGCGAAATAGCTGGCGAGGGCGTTGGTGAGCGCGGCCGAGGCCTCCTTGGTCGTCATGCCCGCCTGCGCGACGACGTCGTCGATCGTCCGGGCGTGCTCGAGTCGGCCGAGCAGACGCGCCAGCCGGAAGCGGGCGCTCCGCGGCGAGAGCGTGTCGGCGAGAGCCAGCATCTTCGCCGCGGCATCGTAGCGCTCGCCACCCCGCAGGACCGCTTCGCGCGCCACCCGGGCGACGGTCACTCCGTGCTTGCGTTGGAGGCGCGCCGCGAGCGCCTCGAGCGTCGGCGGGCGTGCCGCGCCCTTCGCCCCGCCGGTCGCCTCCGCGGCGACCTCGAGGCTTGGGAAGTGGTTGGCCCGATCGGAGATCAAGTCCTCGATCTCCTCGCGCGGCGAGGGGCGCGGGCGGCGGTGGCCGCGACCGGCCATGAAGTCGAACATGTCAACCGCGCTCGCCGCCAGCCGCTCGCTCTCGCTCACCAGCGTGCCGATGAAGCGGCCGCGCTCGGCCTCGCTCAGGTCGCCGTAGTCGATGAGAATCTCGGAGTAGGACCTGATGGTGGTGATCAGCGCGAGGATCTGGTTGCTCGCCTCGGCAAGGAACGTCTCCTCGCCGAGCCGCTCGCCGATCATGTCGGAGTGGAGCCGCGCTTCGCGATAGGCCCGGTAGAGGGCCAGCATCGCCCGCGCCGCGACCGGGCTGTGCGCGACGATCTCGCCGGCATCCTGCGGTCGCACCGCCACGCCCCCGAGCACCGGGTCGTCGGCAAGCTCGACCAACTCGGCGATCAGCCGTGCTTCCTCGGTGCCGGCCAGTACCCGGCTGTCGAGGTCGATGGCTTCGGCGATGCGGAGCAGGAGCCGTCCGCCGATAGCGCGCTTGTTGTGCTCGATGAGGTTCAGATAGCTCGACGAGATACCGACCTCGGCAGCGAGCCGGGTCTGCGACAGCGACAGCTCCTGGCGCCGCTTGCGGATGCGGTGTCCGATCGGCGCGCGCATCGCGTTCTCCTTGGGACAGTTGTCACAGTTTTACAAACTTACCGGAAGGCTATGGAATATTTTACAAGAAACTGTCGCATTATCAATTGCTTATTGACCAATTGACAGTGCTCCGTACTGTGGCCGCAAACGGGGGAAGAAAAAAGACTCGGTGGGCGGCCCCGGCCCCGGAAACGCAACCCAGGAGAAATCCTCATGACCGACCGCAAGTCGCGGCTCTATACGCCGCTGTCCCGCCGCTCCGTGCTCCGGGGGTCGCTCGCGACCTCGGCGGGTATCGGCGCGCTCAGCCTCTCCGGAATTGCTCCGCTTCACTTCGTCCGCGGCGCCTTTGCCGAGGAGCAGGCGATCGGCAATTTCCCGAAGGCGACCTCCGGTTCCGAGATCGTGCTCGGCTTCAACGTGCCGCAGACCGGCCCTTACGCCGACGAGGGCGCTGACGAGCTCCGCGCCTACCAGCTCGCCGTCAAGCACCTCAACGGTGAGGGCGACGGCGGCCTGCTCAACACCATGAGCCCGAAAACCCTCAAGGGTAACGGCATCCTCGGCAAGAAGGTGACCTTCGTCACCGGCGACACCCAGACCAAGTCGGACGCGGCGCGCGCTTCGGCCAAGCGCATGATCGAGAAGGACGGCGCGATCATGGTCACCGGCGGCTCGTCGTCGGGCGTCGCCGTCGCGGTGCAGTCGCTGTGCCAGGAGATGGGCATCATCTTCATGTGCGGCCTCACCCACTCCAACGACACCACCGGCAAGGACCGCCGCCGCTACGGCTTCCGCCACTTCTTCAACGCCTATATGTCGGGCGAGGCGCTCGGCGCGCTGCTCGCGCAGGAATACGGCAAGGACCGCGCCGCCTATCACCTGACCGCCGACTACACCTGGGGCTGGACCCAGGAGGAGTCGATCAAGAACGCCACCGAGAAGCAGGGCTGGAACACCATCGCCACGGTGCGCACCCCGCTCGGCGCCGGCGACTTCTCGCAGTACATCACGCCGGTGCTCAATTCGGGCGCTGACGTGCTGATCCTGAACCACTACGGCAAGGACATGGTCAACTCGCTGACCCAGGCCGTGCAGTTCGGGCTCCGCGACAAGCAGGCCAACGGCAAGAACTTCGAGATCGTCGTGCCGCTGTTCTCCGAGCTGATGGCGCAGGGCGCGGGCGACGCCATCAAGGGCATCCTCGGCACCGCCAACTGGGACTGGAAGCTCGAGGACGCCGGCACGACCGCCTTCACCAAGTCGTTCGGCAACGAGTACGGAACCCCGCCGTCGCAGGCGGCGCAGACCTGCTACGTGCAGGCGCTGCTCTACGCCAATGCGGTCGAGACCGCCGGCACCTTCTATCCGCCGGAAGTCATCAAGGCGCTCGAGGGCTTCGAGTTCGACGGCATGGGCA
>JAGRKZ010000034.1:72987-73926 GCA_020442065.1 Bauldia sp. | reverse complement strand
TGGTCAACTCGCTGACCCAGGCCGTGCAGTTCGGGCTTCGCGACAAGCAGGCCAACGGCAAGAATTTCGAGGTCGTCGTACCGCTGTTCTCACGCCTGATGGCGCAGGGCGCGGGCGACGCGATCAAGGGCATTCTCGGTACCACCAACTGGCACTGGTCGCTGACCGACGATGGCAGCAAGGCCTTCGTCAAGTCGTTCGGCCAGGAATATGGCAATCCGCCGTCGCAGGCCGCACAGACCTGCTACGTGCAGACGCTGCTCTATGCCAACGCCGTCGAGACCGCCGGCACCTTCTATCCGCCGGAAGTCATCAAGACGCTTGAGGGATTCGAGTTCGACGGCATGGGCAACGGCCCGACCCTCTACCGCGCCGAGGACCACCAGTGCTTCAAGGACGTGCTGGTGGTGCGCGGCAAGGCGAATCCGACCAACCAGTTCGACCTGCTCGAGGTGGTGAAGATTGTGCCGCGGGCGGACGTGACCTACGATCCCAGCATCCCGGCCTTCAATCCCGACGGCAAGGCCGAGCTCGGACCCTACATCCCCGCCACCTGATGGCGTGACGGCGCTGGCCGGCGGGCGCTCTCAGTCCGCCGGCTTCGTTCTCCCCGGGTGACCCGATGCTCGACGCGATCGTCCTCCAGTTCCTCAACGGCCTCGACAAGGGCGGCGCCTATTCGCTGATCGCGCTCGGTCTGACGCTGGTCTTCGGCACCCTCGGCATCGTCAACTTCGCGCACGGCGCGCTGTTCATGCTCGGCGCCTTCTGCGCCGTCGGCATGCAGCGGCTCCTGACGCTGTCGACCCAGGTCAAGGACGAGTCGATCAAGTTCTTCGAGGCGTTCAAGGAGGTGCCGTATCTCGAGAGCTGGTTCGGCGATGTCGGCCGCACCATCATCGACTACTCGGTGCCGCTGTCGATCCTGCTCGCCATCCC
>JAGRKZ010000034.1:0-72925 GCA_020442065.1 Bauldia sp. | reverse complement strand
GCCGAGCAGATCCTCGTCACCTTCGGTCTCGCCATCGTCCTCCAGGAGATCATCAAGATCCTGTTCGGCGCCAACCCGATCCCGGTCTCGGCGCCGCCGCCGGTTGCCGGCAGCGCCGACATCGGCGCCTGGTTCGGTCTCGGCGCCGGCGTGGTCTATCCGTGGTGGCGGCTGATCTATTTCGGCTTCGCCATGGTGATCATTGCCCTCGTGTTCGCATTCCTCCGCTTCACAACTTACGGCATGGTGGTCCGCGCCGGCATGCGCGACCGCGACACCGTGGGCCTCCTCGGCATCAACATCCAGCGCCGCTTCACCGTCGTCTTCGGCCTCGCCGCGGTCGTCGCCGGGCTCGCCGGCGTCATGTACACACCGATCGTCCCGCCCAGCTACTCGATGGGCATGGACTTCCTGGTGCTGTCCTTCGTGGTCGTGGTGGTCGGCGGCATGGGCTCGCTCGCCGGCGCGGTGCTTGCCGGCTTCCTCCTCGGTATCCTCCAGTCCTTCGCCTCGATGAACGAGATCAACTCGCTCTTCCCCGGCATCGACCAGATCATCATCTACCTCGTCGCGGTGATCGTCCTCCTGGTTCGCCCGCGCGGCCTGATGGGCCGGGTCGGGGTCATGGAGTCCTGAGCCATGGACCGCTCCACCCCGCGCAACGACCTGATCCTGATGGTGGTGTTCACCGCCGCGGTCCTCACCATGCCGTTCTGGCTGGCGCCGATCGGCGCCGGCTATCCGGACCTTCTCCAGAAGTTCGCGATCTTCGGCATCTTCGCCGTCGGCTTCAACATCCTGTTCGGCCTCACCGGCTACCTCTCCTTCGGCCACGCGGCCTTCCTCGGTGTCGGCTCCTACACGGCGGTGTGGTCGTTCAAGCTGCTGTCGATGAACATCCTGCCGGCGATGATCCTTGCCATCGCCATCGCCGGCCTGTTCTCGCTGGCGATCGGCTATGTCAGCCTCCGGCGTACCGGCATCTATTTCTCGATCCTGACGCTCGCCTTCGCGCAGATGTCCTACAATCTCGCCTATTCGGTGCTGACGCCGATCACCAATGGCGAGACCGGGCTTCGGGTGGTGCGCGGCGACCCCCATGTCATCGACCGCATGTTCGGCATGGTCGAGGGCGAGAGCCTGCCGACGCCGGACCTTTTCGGCCTCCGCACCATCGGCTGGGAGGGCTTCTACATCTGCGCGGTGGCGCTGATCGTCGCCTTCTTCATCGCGCTCCGCATCTTCCGCTCGCCCTTCGGGCTGGCGCTCCGCGGGATCAAGTCGAACCAGGTGCGGATGAGCTACACCGGCTTCAACACCCGGCCGCACACGCTCGCCGCGTTCGTCATCTCGGGCATGTATGCCGGTCTCGCCGGCGCGCTGCTCGCCATCACCGACCCGCTCGCCGGGGCCGAGCGCATGCAGTGGACAGCGTCGGGCGAAGTGGTGCTGATGACCATTCTCGGCGGCGTCGGCACCTTGATCGGGCCGATCCTCGGCGCCGCCATCATCAAGTACTTCGAGAACATCTTCTCCTCGTTCAATGAGTACACGCTGGAGCAGACCTTCTCGTTCCTGCCCGACCCGCTCCGCGAAGGCGTGGTGTCGGTGGCGAGCCTTTTCGTCGGCGAGGGCTGGCACCTCACCCTCGGCCTCCTGTTCATGCTGGTGGTGATCTTCCTGCCCGGCGGCATCATGGAAGGCTTCCGACGGCTCTGGCGGGCCATCACCGGGCGATCGGCGGCCAGGCGTGCCGAGAAGCTGCAGCCGGCGGAGTAGAGCGAGGCCATGGAAAACATCGTTCTCCACGTCGACGACGTCTACAAGAGCTTCGGCGGCCTGCACGCGCTGTCCGACATCGATCTCCAGATCGCCGAGGGCAAGACCCACGCCATCATCGGTCCCAACGGTGCCGGCAAGTCGACGCTGCTCAATGTCTGCATTGGCCGGCTCAAGCCCGATTCCGGCGCCGTGGTCTTCGACGGCCAGATCCTCACCGGCAAGAAGCCGTACGAGATCAACCAGCTCGGCGTCGCCCGCGTCTTCCAGACGCCGGAGATCTTCCCCGATCTCACCGTCCGCGAGAATGTCATCATCCCGGCACTGGCCAAGCGCGACGGCGCCTTCGCCGTCGATGCCTGGCGCGGCATGGCGCGTGAGAACGACCTCAGGGACGAGGCCGAGGCGGCGGTGACCGACGTTGGCCTCGAGGACAAGCTCGGCCACGAGGCGGGGAGCCTCTCGCGTGGCGACAAGCGCCGGCTCGAGCTCGCCATGTGCCTGGTCCAGAAGCCCCGGCTCCTGCTTCTGGACGAGCCCACCGCCGGCATGTCCCGGCTCGACACCAACCGCACCATCGACCTGCTCAAGCGCATCAAGGCGCGCGGCATGACCAAGGTGATCATCGAGCACGACATGCATGTCGTCTTCAGCCTCGCCGACAAGGTGACGGTGATGGCCCAGGGCCGGATCATCGCCGAGGGTACCCCCGACGAGGTGCGCGGCGATCCGGTGGTGCAGGAAGCCTATCTCGGAGGCGGGCACGCATGACCCTCACCGACGCCGACCTCGGCACCTCCGCCGCGCCCGTCATCAAGGAGGCCCGCACCGATGGAGCGCCGGCCTTCTTCTCCTGCCAAGACCTCCACGCCTATTACGGCGAGAGCTACATCGTGCAGGGCGTGTCGTTCGAGATCGCCGAGGGCGAGGTGCTGGCGCTGCTCGGCCGGAACGGTGCGGGCAAGACCTCGACGCTGCGCGCCATCGCCCGCATGGACGATCCCGCCCTCAAGCGCGGGCAGATTCATCTTGCCGGCAAGCCCCTTCACCCGCTCCGCTCGTTCGAGGCGGCGCGGGCCGGCGTCCAGCTGGTGCCCGAGGATCGTCGCATCATCGGCGGCCTCAGCGTCGAGGAGAATCTCGTCCTCGCCCAGGTCGCCCCGCCGCGCGGCTGGTCGATCGAGCGCCTCTACGAGCACTTCCCGCGTCTCGCCGAACGGCGGCGGCAGGAGGCGACCACGCTGTCGGGCGGCGAGCAGCAGATGCTTGCGGTCGCGCGCGCGCTTGCCCGCGAGATCAAGCTCCTTCTCCTCGACGAGCCCTACGAGGGCCTCGCCCCGGTGATCGTCCAGGAGATCGAGCGCATCGTCGCCGACATCAAGGCCGAGGGAATCACCACCGTCATCGTCGAGCAGAACGCGGTCGCGGCGCTGCAACTCGCCGACCGCGCGGTGATCCTCGACATGGGCGAGGTGGTGTTCGACGGCAAGCCCGACACCATCCTCAACGACAAGGATCTGCGGGCCGCCTACCTCGCGATCTGACGAGAGGGGGCCGCGGCGCTTTGCCACCCGCGGCGTCTGGCATGCGGCATGCTAGCGGGATTCGTGCGAGTCCTGTACCGGTTCCGCCTCATGTCGTCGCCTCCTCCCGCCTCCCTCCGCTGCGTGGGTCAAAGACCATGAAAGTCGCCGTCCTCGGCAGCGGCGTCATCGGCGTCACCACCGCCTACTATCTGGTCCGCGCCGGTCACGAGGTGACGGTCGTCGACCGCCAGCCCGGTCCCGCGCTTGAAACCTCCTTCGCCAATGCCGGCGAGATCTCCCCCGGCTACTCCTCGCCGTGGGCGGCCCCCGGCCTGCCGGGGAAGGCGCTGCACTGGCTGTTGATGGCCAACGGCCCGCTGGTCATCCGGCCGCGGGCCGACCCGGCCATGTGGCGGTTCGTTACGGGCCTTCTCGGCAATTGCACGGCCGAGCGCTATGCCGCGAACAAGGCGCGTATGGTGCGCCTCGCCGAGTACAGCCGCGATTGCCTCCGCGAAGTTCGTAGCCAGCACGATATTGTCTACGACCAGCGCATGCTCGGCACGCTCCAGCTCTTCCGCACCGAGGAGCAGGTCAAGGCGGCGGCGAAGGACATCGCGGTCCTGGCGGACTCCGGCGTTGCCTATGAAGAGCTGGACACCGACGGCTGTCTCGTCCGCGAGCCCGGCCTCCGCGCCGCGCGCGGCAGGATCGCCGGTGGCCTCCTCCTGCCCGGCGATGAAACCGGCGACTGCGCCATGTTCACCACCGCCCTTGCCGCCATTGCCGAAGGGGAGGGCGTCCGCTTCCGCTATGGCGTCACCGTTCGCCGCATCGTCGTGTCGGGGGACACCGTCACTGGCGTCGAGACCGATGCAGGGTTCCTCGCCGCCGACACCTTCGTCGTCGCGCTGGGCAGCTACTCGCCGCTGCTGCTCCGTCCCATCGGCCTTCCGGTGCCGGTCTATCCGGTCAAGGGCTACTCGCTCACCGTCCCGATCCTCGACGAGTCCCGGGCCCCGACCTCGACCATCGTCGACGAGACCTACAAGATGGCCGTCACCCGGCTCGGCGCGCGCATCCGCGTCGGCGGCACCGCCGAGCTGTCCGGCTTCGACCTGACTCTTCGGCCAAAGCGCCGCGAGACCCTCGCCTTCCTGGTGAACGATCTCTACGCCGGCGCCGGCGACCTTGAGGCCGCGACCTTCTGGTGCGGCCTCCGCCCCACCACGCCCGACGGCCCGCCCATTCTCGGCGCGACGCGCTACCGCAACCTTCATCTCAACACCGGCCACGGCACGCTGGGCTGGACGATGGCCTGTGGTTCGGGCCGCGTCGTCGCCGATCTGGTCTCGGGCCGGACGCCCGAGATCGCCGTCGACGACCTCCGCCTCGGCCGGCCGCCGCTCTCCGCCCCGATCTGAGACGTGTCCCCGAGTCGTCGATCGCCAGCGCCGGAGGCGATGATCGATTCGGCATGGACCAACGCGCGGCTCTGCGCCGCCGAAGGGGCATGGCCGGGTCGGGTCTTTCGGCATCTGGCCGGGTTCCGCCGCATTTGAGCGATATTGATCGCGGCCGGCCCGGCAGGCTATGCATGCCGCCGCTGTTCGCCCCGCGTGGTCGAGAGGTCAGTCTTGGGACTATCCCTGTTCGGGAGCGCGGCTCCTGCTCCCGCAGCGGCGCGCAAGGCGCCGTTTCCGGCTGCCCTCGTGCGGCTCGCGATCGCCCTTATCCTCGCCGTTCTCGCCGTGGTGCCCGGTGCGCCCAGGGCCGGCGCGAACGATGCCGGCGCCGCGCAGAAGCCTGAAACGCTGGTCTTCGTGTTCCGGGCGATGGGCGGCAAGTTCGTCAGCCGCGACATGGACGACCTCGCCTCGGCGATCCAGGCGCAGGGCTTCGACGTCAAGGTCTACAACTACACCGGCTATCTCCGTCCGGCGAAGGAAACCGTCCAGCAGTGGCGGTCGGCAGCGGTCAAGCCGCGGATCATCGCGCTGGGACACTCCGCCGGCGGCGACTCCGCCATTCGCTTCGCGCTGGCCCTCAACCGCGCCCATGTGCCGGTCGACCTCATCATCACTCTCGATCCGACGAGGATCGCCAACCGCGTTCCCGGCAATGTCGCCCGCTTCATCAACATCTACAGCTCCAAGCACACCCTTGGCGGCGGTGACCCCGAGCCCGGCAAGGACTTCAAGGGCCACTTCGTCACGGTCGACCTGAAGAACCATCCCGACATCTGGCACCTTCACATGGCGCGGATGGCCGGACTGCAGGAGGCGGTGGTGGCCAAGATCGACGAAGTCGCCGACGCTCCACCCGCTTCGGCCGAGGGCGCGCTGCCGCTCGAATATGCCCCGCCACGCGACACGGCGGTCGAGATCTGGGATTCGGCGGTTCCGGTCGTCACCGGGGCCGGTGAGACGGCGGCGATGGTCGCTGCCCAGTTTGCGGTCCCCGCCTGGGTCGTCGCCCAGGTCAATGGCGTCGGCGCCGACGACCCGCTCGCCGCCGGCCGCCGGCTCCTGGTGCCGCGCCGCCTCGCGGCGGTCGTGGCGCCCGCCAACTGATGTTGCCGTCCGTGCGTCGGCTGTGCGGCACGCTGTGGCCGCCCGTGGAGCGGCGTGGCAAGTCCGTGGATGCGCTGTCGGACTCGCGGTCTCGAGCCGCCTTGACCCGGGGACAAGTGTGAAGGCCGACACCATCGTCCTCGGCGCCGGTATCGTCGGTGTCTCGATCGCCATCCATCTGGCGATGCGGGGCCGCAGCGTCGTGCTGGTCGACCGCCGGCCGCCCGGCGAGGAGACCTCCTACGGCAACAGCGGCGTCGTCGGCCGGTCCGGCGTCCTGCCGATGTCCTTTCCCCGCAGCTTCAGCCAGTTCGCGCGGGTCGTGCGGCAGCGCTATCCGGGTGCGCGCTATCACGCGACGGCTCTGCCCGGCCTCGCGCCATGGCTCTACGCCTATTGGCGCGCCTCCGAGCCGTCCCGGATGACCGAGAGTGCCCGCCGGCTGGCGCCGCTGCTTGCGTCCGCCGTCGACGAGCATGCCTATCTCGCCGGCCTCGCCGGGGCCGAGCATTTCTACCGCGATGGCGGCTGGATGAAGGTCTACCGGAGCGAGGCCGCCTTCGCTGCCGCCCGGGCCCAGGTCGAGACCGCGAAGGCCCATGGCGTCGTCGTCGAAGTGCTTGATGCGGCTGAGACTTTGGCGGCCGAACCGCATCTCGCTCCGATCGTTCGCGGCGCAACGCTCTGGACCCAGCTGCGCTCGGTTTCCGATCCCGGCGGGGTGGTGAAGACAACCGCCGCCCTGCTGCCGCGCTACGATGCCCGCTTCGTTTCCGGCGACGCTCGCTCGCTCCGCCCGGATGGCCGCAGCTGGTCGGTCGACACTGCCGAGGGTGTGGTGACAGCTTCCAGCGCCGTTGTGGCGCTGGGGCCGTGGTCGCTCGACGTTCTGCGCCCCCTCGGCTATCGGCTGCCGCTCGCGGTCAAGCGCGGCTATCACATGCACTACGGTGCCGCGGGCAATGCGACGCTGGGGCGGCCGGTCCTCGACGAGGAACGGGGCTATGTCATCACGCCGATGGCCAAGGGCATCCGCCTCACCACCGGCTCCGAATTCGCCCGCCGCGATGCGCCGCCGAGCCCGGTCCAGCTTGAGGTCGCCGAGCGCGACGCCGGGGAACTCTTCCCGCTTGCGGGGCGCCGTGAGGCCGCGCCGTGGATGGGCTTCCGCCCATGCTTTCCCGACATGCGCCCGGTGGTCGGCGCGGCGCCACGCCACCCCGGCCTGTGGCTTGCCTTCGGCCATCAGCACTCCGGATTCACCCTCGGTCCGCCGACCGGCCGGCTGCTCGCCGAACTGATGACGGGCGGGGATACGTTCGTCGATCCCGCGCCCTTCGATCCTGCCCGTTTCTGATCCCGGGGGCTCAGTCCGGCGGCCGCCGCGCATAGCGGTTGGCGAGGACGCCAAGGACCACCAGCTGGAGCACATGGTAGAGCATGGTCGGCGCGATGATCAGTCCGAGCAGGGGATCGTTGCCGAACATGATGCGGGCGAGCGGCACCCCGGTGGCAAGTGACTTGACCGAGCCGCAGAACAGGCACGCGATCGTGTCGGGCGTGTCGAAGCCAAGCACGCGGCAGACCAGCTTCAGCACGACGTAGACCACGACGAAGATCACCGCCACGCCGATCGCCATGGCGCCGATCAGGAACGCGTCGTGGCCTGCCCAGACGCCGCCGATCATCGAATCGGAGAAGGCGTTGAGAACGATGAGGAGGATGACCAGGCGGTCGACCATCCGGATCCTCCTGACATGCTGCGACGCCCAGTCCTTGAGCCAAAGCCGCGCCAGCTGGCCGAGCGCCATGGGGAGGAGGACAAGTAGGACGATCTTGGTGATGACCGGCAGGAGCGGCAGCGGAGCGCCGGTCGTCGAAGCGAACCAGGCCATCAGGAGCGGGGTCGCGAACACGCCGATGATGCTTGAGAGGGTCGCGTTGAAGATGGCGATGGGCACATTGCCACGGGCAAGGCCGGTAAGGGCCACCGACGACGAGACGGTGGAGGGCAGGGCGCCGAGATAGAGGAAGCCGGTGGCAAGTCCCTGTGGCATGTAGGCGCCGAAGGGCAGGATCAGCACGAAGACGATCGCCGGAAACAGGACGAAAGTCGCCGCCTGCACCGTCAGGTGCAGCCGCCAGTGCGACGCCCCCTGCTTCAGTTTGTCCGGCGCCAGCGTCAGTCCGTAGAGGAAGAAGATGAGAGCGATGCCATAGGTCGCGACCTGGTCGATGTGAAGCGGACCGCCGGTGGCGCCCAGCTGGGGGAGCAGCGCGGCGAGCGCAACGACAGCCACCAGCGCGAACAGGAAGCCGTCGAAGGTGAGCCCTCGAATCGTCATGAAGAGCCTTGAAACCCGGAAGGAATGGCCAGGGGCCGCCGCCTCGATCAGGGCAGCAGCAGACCGCCGTCGACGTGAATGGTCTGCCCGGTGATTTGTGCCGCCTCCGGAGACAGGAGGAAGGTCATCATCGCGGCAACGTCCCGCGGCTCGGTCAGGCGGCCGGTCGGCGTAATCGCCATTGCGCGAACGATCCCTTCCGGCGTTGCCGCGCGATGCGCGCCCTCGTCTTTGCGGGTGAAGCCCGGGACGACGATGTTTACCGTTACGCCCATCGGCGCCAGCTGGATAGCGAGCGCTTTCGCGAGGGCCTCCAGGGCCGCCTTGGCGCCTGAAGTTGCGGGGAAATAAAGGTCGCCGGTACCGAAACCGTGGGCAACGAACGAACTCACAACGACGACGCGACCGCATGTCGATGCCATCAGATCGCCGAGGGCCGCGTTGGCCAGGCGGAGGAAGGCAAGCGGCATCGACGCAAAGGCCGCCGCGAGCTCCTCAGGTGTGAGCACGCCGAAGCTCGAGCGGGCGGCCTGGCCGGCATTGCTGACGATCTGGTCGACGCGACCGAAACGGCCTTTGGCGGCCGCGATCATGGTCTCTGGAACGTCGGGGGTCGAGAGATCGCCAAGGAACACCTCGACCACCGAACCCTTGTCGCGCGCCTCGCCGGCAACCCGTTCCAACCCGCTCTCGTTCTTACGGGTGTGGAGGAGCAGCCCGGTTCCGGGTGCCGCAATCGTCCTCGCCAGCGCGGCGCCGATGCCGCTCGCTGCGCCGGTGATAACTACCACGCGTTTCAGTTCGTCGATCACGAGAGTCCCCTTCGCTCCACTGCCGGGCATCCAATTGTCAGTATACCGCCTTTATTGACACGGATAGTATACCGGTTCCAAATAGCCGCAATCCTCAAGGCAGGAAATGCACCACATGGACATCCTGATCATCGGGGCCGGAATCGGCGGCCTGAGCTTGGGACTGATGGCGCATCGTCGCGGAATTCCGGTCCGGATTTTCGAAGCGGCACCTGAGATTAGACCGATCGGCGTCGGCATAAGCATCCTGCCTCACGCCAGCAAGGAGCTCACCGAACTCGGACTTCAGGCGGATCTCGAGCGTGTTGCGGTCGTCGCCAGGGAGTCCTGCTTCTTCAACCGCTTCGGCCAATTCGTATACAAGGAGCCGGTCGGCACGTTCGCCGGCTACCCGTGGCCCCAGTTTCAAATCCATCGGGGCGACCTGCAGCAGGTGCTCTACGACGCCTTCGTGGCCGAGGCGGGTGCGGAACGCGTCATCACCGGATACCGTTGCACTTCGATCGAGCAGGACGGTAACGGCGCCACCGCGACCTTTGCGCTTGCCGACGGCCGCGAAGAACGGGTGACCGGGGCTGCGGTCATCGGCGCCGACGGAATCCACTCTCAGGTCCGGAAGATTCTCCACCCCGACGATGGCGGGCCGATCTATTCGGGCGTGAACATGTGGCGGGGGGTCACCCCGTGGACGCCTTACCTGACCGGGCAAAGCTACATGCGCGCCGGGTGGCTCGCCCACGGCAAGATGGTGATCTATCCGATCCGCAACAACATCGACGCCGAAGGCCGTCAGCTCGTCAATTGGGTCGCCGAAGTCGAGACGCCGGATCACGAGCGCCAGGACTGGAACAAGCGCGGCCGGCTTGAGGATTTCATCCACTACTTCGAGGACTGGCACTTCGACTTCCTCGACGTACCGGCCATGATCCGCGCTGCGGACGTGATCCTTGAATATCCAATGGTGGACAAGGACCCGCTCGACCGCTGGAGCTTTGGCCGGGTCACCCTCCTCGGCGATGCTGCCCATCCCATGTATCCGCGGGGCTCGAACGGTGCCGGGCAGGCGATCCTCGACGCTCGCGCGCTCGCCGACTGTCTGGCTGCGGACGGGGATATCGACCGGGCATTGAGCGCCTACGAGGGCCTTCGGCGCGAGGCGACAGCGCAAGTCGTTCGCACAAACCGGACGACGCCGCCGGATGCGATCCTCCGCGAGGTCTATCTTCGCAGCGGTGACAAGCCCTTCACCCGGATCGAGGATGTGATGAGCGCCGAGGAAATGGCGTCGATCACCAATCGCTACAAGCAGATCGCCGGCTACGACAAGCAGTCGCTCGAAGCGAAGCGCGCGGGGTAGGCTGGGCTGCTAACAGGGGGTAGCGGAACACCGCATCGACAGGGCTTGTAGCCGCCCCGACAGCACAGGGACGGCCGACAGCTTCAAGCGAGGGAAACGACTATTGATGGTCCGGGCTGCCCTGTTTGCCGCGGCGACGCTGGCGATGACCCTGCCCGCATTGGCGCTCGATCAGCAGGCCTTCGAGCGCATCGCCAAGCGCGTGTTTGATCCGATCATGACCGAATTCGGCATTCCCGGTATCGCCGTGGGGGCGGTCATGGACGGCGAGACCTTCGTCTTCACCGCCGGCCTCGCGAACGCCAAGACCGGTGCGCCGGTGACCGGTGACACGCTGTTCGAGCTTGGCTCAGTGAGCAAGCTCTTCACCGTGACATTGGCCGAGCGCGCCGAGCACGATGGCGTCCTCGCGCTCGACGAGCCGGTTGCAGCATACATCGGCGATCTCGAAGGCACGGCGTTCGGCGACCTCACCCTTGCGGCGCTCGCCACCCATGCCACCGGCGGGATGCCGCTCCATGCTCCCGAAGGCATCACGACTCGTGCCAAGCTCACCGCCTGGCTGGCGCACTGGAGGCCGGCCGCGCCGCCGGCCCACACGCGATCCTACTCCAACCTCAGCATCGGCCTGCTCGGCGCGATCGTCGCGGACCGGCTGAGCACGACATATGTCGAGGCGATGGAGGGCGGGCTCTTCCCGGCGCTGGGGCTCCAAAGCACCTTTGTCCGCGTCCCCGAGGCGCGGATGGCTGACTACGCCATGGGTATGAACCGCGACGGACGTCCGGCCCGCATGAATCCCGGTTTCCTTGTCGAGGAGGCCTATGGTGTGCGGTCAACCGTGGTCGACATGACCCGCTTCATCGCCGCGGAACTCGGAGCGATAGAAGTCGATCCCGACCTCGCGGCGGCCATTGTTCGAACACGCACCGTCTACGCCGACACGGCCTACTACGCCCAGGCGATGATCTGGGAGGGCTACACTTGGCCCGTGACTCTTCAGGGGCTGAAAGCCGGCAACGCCCTCGACATGGCCTTGAAGCCACAGCCCCTGATTCCCCGCACGCCTCCGGCGGTACCGAACGGGGATATGTTCTGGAACAAGACGGGGTCGACGGCAGGCTTCGGTACCTATGTCGCGATCCTGCCGAGCCAGCGGATCGGCCTGGTGGTGCTGGCCAACCGCAGCTACCCGAACCCGGTACGCGCCACGGCATCTGTGGAAATGATCAGGGCGATGCTGGCGGCGGAGTGACGGCCGGGATACCGGAAAGGGTCTAACCTAGAACTTGTCGCCTTGCGTCTCCGGTGCGACGCGGGCGAACTCGGGCCTCGCGGCGGCACGGTCGGCGATCGCGACCAGGAGGGGATACGGACCGAGGTCGCAGTCGAAGCGCCGGGCATTGGCCACCTGCGGGACCAGACAGATGTCGGCCATGGTGAGCCGGTCGCCGAGGCAGCAGGTGCCATGGCGTGCTTCGTGCCGGAGACATGCTTCGAAGTCGCGGAAGCCCTCCCCGATCCAGTGCGCGTACCACGAACGCGTGGGGTCTTCACCGCCCGGCCAGTTGGCCTTCAGCCACTTGAGGACGCGCACGTTGTTGAGGGGGTGGATGTCGCAGCCGATGATCTGCGAGAGGCGCCGGACGTAGGCACGCTCGATCAGGTCGCGGGGCAGGAAAGGCGGCTCGGGGTATGCTTCCTCGAGATATTCGAGGATCGCGAGGCTCTGGGCGACGACCGTACCATCGTCGACCAAGGTGGGGACAAGCCCCTGCGGATTGACGGCAAGATATGCGCCGTCACGGTGCTCCATCCTAGGCAAGCTGACATAGCGCGGTTCCCAGTCGAGACCCTTCACTGACAGGGCGATGCGCACGCGATAGGACGTCGAAGACCGGAAGAACGTATAGAGCGCGCGCACCTGCGGCCGGCCTATTTCTGGGCATTGAGGATGTGGTCGGGGGTCGAGGAGACAACCTCCACGTATTTCGGAACGAACTTCCGACCCTCGATCAGCCCGACGAAGGCGGGCTTGATCTCCTCGGCGAGGATCTTCCGGATGCGAGCATGTTCGACGATGTCGGACCACTCGGCGATGAGGAAGAAGCGCTGGGGATTCTCGGTATCGCGGCAGAGGACGCCGTCCTTCACCTGGGCCCAGGACTTGTGCATGGGATTGCCGTCCGAGTAGTCGAATTCGTCGAACAGTTTGATGAACTCGTCTTCCCGGCCCTTCTCGACGATGAAGTCGTAGATGTGAAGGTAGTTGCCTTTGGTCGCGAGCGGCTCCTGGGCCATTTTACGGTCTCCCTGTCCTGTCCGGCACGATCGTCAGTGTACCGACCTTCTTCTCGTGCGACAAATCCGGACTTGCCGTGCAGCGTGCCGACGCGACAGGATGACGTGGCGACCTGCGCCTCATCAGAGGTTGTCGTGATGGAACGCGTTCTCGCCAGGGGGGGATATGTCGGTCAAGGGGGAGTGGAATGATCGAACCGGCGGGAGCGAGTCACGTGCCGATAGGCCGGACAAGGGTGACGCCGCGGCCAAGCCTGCCCTCAAGTTGCTCGCGGACCGCCTGCCGTTGTGGCGTCGGCCCGGGTATTTGATCCGAAGGCTTCATCAGATTCACTACGCGCTCTTTTTCGAAGAATGCGAGGCTTTCGGCGTCACGCCCGTGCAGTACGGCCTTCTCACCATCCTTTCCACGAATCCGGATGCAGATCAGGTTACGCTCGCAAATGCCCTGGGGATCGATCGCACCAACGTCGCCGATGTCTTACGGCGCTTGGAGCAGGGCGGACTGATCTTTCGCGAGCGGAGCGCCGACGATCGCCGCATGGTGCTCGCGCGCTTGTCACCGGCCGGTGAGGAACTTGTTGAAGCGATGCACCCCAGCATGGCCAGGGCACAGGAAAGGCTGCTGTCGGTGCTCAGTACCGAGGAGCGCGAGTCCTTTCTCTCCATGCTGATGCGGATGCTGGAAGCAAACAACCAGTACGGCCGGGCGCCGCTGCGCGCTTCGCGCGGCGAGGCCATCTGAAGCTCGGTCCCCGAAGGTCGCGCAACCCAAAACCGCGCCCGTCGAAAGAGGGCGCTTGGCGGGACATCGGGACTGTTCAAGGTCGCCGGCAGTCTTTTGGGGGAACGCCGCGATCCGTCAGTATTTAGTATGAGATATACAACAGCGCTTGAAAAGCTGGAAAACGAGTCCGATACGGAATGGCGGCCCGCATCATCGCCCTGCGATGGCGGCTTGTCGCGCGGAATGGCAGGATCTAAGGACTTCTGGGTATCGGCGCGATGATCGGCCGGAGTGTCGGCTTGGCCCCGGTCTTGCTCGCGGGAAGCCCGGCTCAGATCTGCCGGCGAATGATTTGTATACTGACGACTTGACAGCATCTTGCGGAGATTCCAGTCTCCATCGTTGGGGGAACGCAACGTGATCCGCACCGTCCGGCGCAGGGTTCTGTGCCGAAGAGTTGAGATTGGGAGCGGATGATGAAATTGCTGACAGGCCTGCTGACCGGCGCGGTGTTGATGACCGGTGCCGCGTTGCCAATGACTGCTTTCGCCGCCGGAGATATCGTCATCGCGATTGGATCGGAGCCGTCGACGCTCGATCCGCAGGCGCGCGACGATGGTGGTGAGCGCGCCGTGAATGACAATATCTACGAGACCCTGATGGCCCGCACGCCCGACGGCGCGCTGGTTCCGGGGCTGGCGGCGGAAGCGCCGACCAAGGTCGACGACACGACCTGGGAATTCAAGCTGCGGCCCGACATCGCCTTCACCAACGGCGAGCCCTTCAATGCCGACGCGGTGGTAGCCAGCGTCGAGCGGATCATCAATCCGGACCTCAAGTCCGAGCAGATGTCCTACTTCGGCACGCTCAAGGGAGCCGAAAAGGTCGATGACCTCACGGTGCGCATCATTACCACCGGGCCTGACCCCATCCTGCCGTCGCGCATGTATTGGATGAAGATGGTTCCACCGAAATACGCCTCAGATCCGAAATTCGCAGAGGCGCCGGTCGGCACCGGTCCTTACATGCTTGAAGCGTTCAACCGCGGCCAGGACATCGTCATCGTCGCCAATCCGAACTACAGGGGCGGCAAGCCTGACATCGACAAGGTCACGTACCGGTTCGTGGGCGAATCCGGAACGCGCCTCTCCGGCCTTGTCGCGGGCGAGTTCGACGTCATCACCAACCTCCTGCCCGAGTTCGTGGACAGCGTACCGAAATCGGCGACCGTCCAGGGCCTCGAGACGTCGGTAATTATCCTATCTACCGAGAATGAGGTGACCAAGGACCCGCGCGTCCGCAAGGCACTGAACATCGCGATCGACCGCCAGGCGCTGGCCGACAGTCTGTTCGGTGGCTACGCGCTGCCGGCTCGCGGTCAGCTTGTGAACCCGAAGGCCTTCGGCTTCAACGAAGCGCTGTCGGTCTATCCCTATGATCCGGAGCAGGCCAAAGCGCTGATCAAAGAGGCCGGCGCCGAGGGTAAGACCATCAACCTCGTCGGCGAGTCGGGCCGCTGGCTGAAGGACCGCGAGCTGATCGAGGCAGTCGGCCAGTACTGGTCGGAGGCGGGCCTCAACGTCAACTACCAGATCGAGGAGTTCGGCCAGTACCTGACCCTCCTGTTCGACAAGGAGAACCGTCCGGACGCGATCTTCGTGGTCAACTCGGACGAGTTGCTGGATGCCGATCGTCCGATCTCGTCGGGCTACGAGTCGGGTAGCGGCTTCGCGTCCAACAAGGACATGGACATGCAGGCGAAGGCGCAGGCGGCGCGGATCGAAACGGACGTCGCCAAGCGCAAGGCCCTCTACGACGCAATCACCCAGAAGGCCTTTGACGATAATTACCTCGCGCCGCTCCTGAACGTTCAGGACATCTACGGCATCTCCGAGCGGGTGGAATGGCAGCCGCGCGTCGACGCCAAGCTGATCGTCAAGGAAATGAAGGTGACGGAGTAGGCGCCGGTCCGCCTGGACCGGAACCATAGGGAGCAGCATGGGCCGCTTCATTCTGCGCAGGCTCGGTCAGGGATTCCTGGTCGTTCTCGGAGTGTCCCTGGTCGTGTTCGTCGCCATGCGCGTGTTCGGCGATCCTGCCAAGGTCATGCTGCCCCTTTCCGCCACGACCGAGCAGCGGGCCGAGTTCGAGCACCTTATCGGTCTCGACCGGCCCCTGCCGGAGCAGTTCGTTACCTTTATCGGCGAACTCGCGACGCTCGACTTCGGGGACAGCCTCTGGCAGCGCCGGCCGGCGATGGAGGTGGTCTTCGAGCGTCTTCCCAACACGCTGATGCTGGTGGGGGCGGGGCTTGGCTTTGCTATGATCATGGCGCTGCCGCTGGGTGCTCTTGCGGCGCTGCGCCCCGGTGGCATCATTGACCGCGTCACGGTGATCGGTGGCCTCGTCGGCCTGTCGACACCTCAGTTCTGGCTTGGGCTGCTCCTGATCATGCTGTTCGCAGTCCAGCTCAGGATTCTGCCGACGTCCGGCATAGGCGGCGTGTCACATCTGATTCTGCCGGCCTTGACCCTGGCGTTGCCGAGCATGGCGCGGATGGTGCTGCTCGTCCGCTCGCAGGTGATCGACGAGCTCAACCAGCAGTACGTGAAGACGGCTCGGGCCAAGGGCCTTCGTTTCCATCAAGTGCTGTTCGGTCACGCGCTCCGCAACGTCATGATCCCGTTCATCACGCTCGCAGGATGGGAGGTCATCAGCGCCCTTGCCGGCTATACCGTCGTCGTCGAGAGCGTCTTTGCTTGGCCCGGGCTCGGTCACACGGCCATCCAGGCGATTCAGCGCAATGACCTCTTCCTGCTCCAGGCCATCGTGTTCACGGTGGCAATCGCGATCGTCCTGGTGAACATACTCCTGGACGTGATCTACAAATTCATCGATCCGCGCATCAAGCTCGCCTGAAGATGGCCGTCATCGATCCACCTGTTGCCGCTGCCACTCCGCGCGAGCCGGGACCGATGCGTGCCCTCGCCGAGGAGCTTTGGAAGGACAAGCCCGGGTTGATCGGTTTCGTGCTGATCGTCACCATCGTGCTCGCGGCGATCCTGGCGCCGTTGATCGCACCATACGATCCCGCCACGCAGGCAGTCGTGGGCCGCCTCAAACCGCCGGTGTGGATGGCGAAGGGCGACTGGGCCCATCTACTCGGCACCGATCAACTGGGCCGCGACATCCTCTCGCGACTGATCTACGGGGCGCGCACGTCGCTGATCGTCGGCATCCTGGTCGTCGCCCTCGCCGGTACGTTCGGTGGGACCATCGGTCTCCTCGCCGGCTTTCGCGGCGGGCGCACCGACACGATTCTGATGCGTCTTGTCGACATCCAGGTCGCCTTTCCGGGTCTCCTCCTCATTCTGCTCATCGTGGCCGTCATCGGTCCCAGCATGGTGACGATGATCGTGGTCCTCGCCCTCACCAACTGGATGATCTACGCGCGCGTCGTCCGGGGCATCGTGCTTTCTGTTCGCCAGATGCCCTATGTCGAGGCCGCCGAGATGATCGGTTGCCAGCAATCGCGCGTCATCTTCCGCCACATCCTTCCCAATCTCACGTCGCCCCTCCTCACTCTGGGCATCCTCGAGTTCACCAACATCGTGCTGGCGGAAGCGGCGCTGTCCTTCCTCGGGCTCGGCGTGCAGCCACCGGCGACGAGCTGGGGCCTCGATGTCTCGACCGGCAAGGACTACATCTTCGTCGCATGGTGGCTGGTCACGTTCCCCGGCCTCTGCATCTCTGTCACGGTTCTCTCGATCAATCTCTTCGCCAATTGGCTTCGGGTCACGACCGATCCCCAGGAGCGTGAGAAGCGGTTCGCGAGGGCACGGGCGGCAACGCGGCGCCGGCAGGAGCGCCGGGCCGGTGTCGGCCGGGAGACGCCATGAGCCCGGCGGCCGATCGTCCCCTTCTCGAGATCGAGAGACTGGAAGTCGAGTTTGACACGCGACGTGGGGTCGTCCGTGGTCTCCGGGGCGTCGACCTGAGCATCGGTCGCGGTGAGACACTCGCGATTGTCGGCGAGTCCGGTTCGGGCAAGAGCGTGACCGCGCAGGCGGTCATGGGGCTCATCGACGTACCCGGGCGGATCGTCGGCGGCGATGTCCGCTGGAAGGGGCATTCGCTGCTCTCCCGTTCGCGGGCGCGGCAGGCGCGCGACATCCGCGGCAAGGAGATTGCGCTCGTCTTCCAGGACCCGATGACTTCGCTCAATCCACTCATCAGGGTCGGGCAGCAGATATCGGAAGTGCTGCGTCGCCACCTCGGGATGACGCGCGCTGATGCCGATCTGCGGGTTCTTGATTTGCTCGAGGCGGTTGGCATACCGGCGCCGCCGCGGCGGGCAAAGCAGTATCCGCACGAGCTTTCCGGAGGCATGCGCCAGCGCGTGATGATCGCCATGGCAATCGCGTGCGAGCCGGAACTGCTGATCGCCGACGAGCCGACGACGGCGCTCGACGTAACGATTCAGGCGCAGGTGCTGGAACTCATCGCCGGTCTTCAGGAAACGCTGGGCCTTTCGGTCTTGCTCATTACCCACGACCTCGGCGTGGTCGCGGGGCTCTGCGACCGCGTGGCGGTGATGTATGCGGGGCAGATTGTTGAAACCGGAAGTGCCGAGGACGTGTTCGAGCGGCCGGCGCATCCCTACACACAAGGTCTGATCCGCTCGACCCCAAGACTCGACGACCACATGGAACGGCTCGTCTCCATCGATGGGGCGCCGCCCAGCCTGCTGGCGCCCCCTCCTGGGTGTGCCTTCTATGAACGCTGTCCAATTGCCGAGGCGCGCTGCGCGACCCTGCCCCCGTTGATTCCCATTCCAAACCGCACTGCAGGGTCAGTGGCCTGCTGGCGCGCCACGACGAACGCTTGGGACTCGGCCTCTGTCCCACCCGGGGAGTTGAGGGCGGTATGAGCGCACCAATGACGCTACCGCCCGACGAGACGGCAGCTGCAACGGGGCCGATTCTCAGCGTGCAGAATATCTCGGTCAGTTATGACGGAGGGCGGAGCGGGTTCTGGGCGCACGCGTCTCCGGTCAAGGCTCTCGACGGCATCTCCTTCGATATATTCCCTGGCGAGACTCTCGGGCTGGTCGGAGAGTCAGGCTCAGGCAAGTCAACCACCGGGCGCGCGATTCTCCGCCGTATCGGCGTGACGTCAGGCCGGATTCTGTTCAAGGGCCGCGACATTACCACGGTGACGGGCGAAGAACTCCGGCAGCTTCGCCGCCACATGCAGATCGTCTTCCAGGATCCGTATGCGAGTCTCAATCCCCGGATGAGCGTGCTCGATACCGTCGCCGAGCCGCTGATCGTCCATGGCCTCGTCGCAAGCGCCGAGGAGGCTCGTGAGGAGATCAGCGAACTGCTCCGGATCGTGGGGTTGCCGCGCGATGCGCAAGATCGCTTTCCCCACGCTTTCTCGGGGGGGCAGCGCCAGCGCATTGGCATTGCTCGCGCCCTCGCGCTCAAGCCCGACTTCATTGTTGCCGACGAGCCGGTGTCCGCCCTCGATGTCTCGGTACGGGCGCAAGTCGTCAACCTGCTTCAGGATCTTCAGCGCGACCTTGGCTTGACGCTGCTCTTCATCGCGCACGATCTCAGCGTCGTGCGGCACATCTCGCATCGGGTGGCCATCCTCTACAGCGGACGGCTTGTCGAGATCGCTGAACGTGAGGCGCTCTACGACACGCCCATCCATCCCTATACCGAGGCACTGCTCTCGGCTGTGCCGGTCCCGGATCCGAAGATCCAGAAGGGTCGGAAGCGGCTGGTCTATCGCGGCGAGATCGTCGACGCCGGCCATTGGCCCTCAGGCTGCCACCTGCACGGCCGCTGCCCCCATGCAACGGAGAAGTGCTCTATCGAGCCGCCGCCGCTGGTCGAGAAGCGGCCCGGTCACTGGGCCGCCTGCTGGCACCGCTGAGGCGGCTCAGCGGCCGAGCGCGGTGCCGTCCTTCCGCTTGTCGGAAGCGCCGCGGAGGGTGCCATCATCCGCCCGAATGACGACCTGAGCGCCTCCAAAGTCGCTTCGCCCGGCGATATTGCCGAGGCCATGAGTGTCGGCGAACCCGGCGCCGCGAAGGGCTGCGACGACATCCGGCGCCATGCCGTCCTCGATCGCCAGCAGATCGTCGCCTTCGAGACGCCAGCGCGGCGCATCGAGCGCGGCTTGCAGCGGCTCGCCCCAGGCAGCAATGCGCATCATCAGCTGGACGTGACCCTGCGGCTGCATGGCGCCGCCGACCACGCCGAACACAGCATGGAGCCGCCCATCCTTGAGAGCGGCGGCCGGGATGACCGTATGGTAGGCACGTTTCCCCGGAGCCGGCCCGTTGACATGGCCTGGCTCGGCGAAGCCGGAGCCGCGGTTCTGCAGGACGAAGCCGGCGCCGGGCACACCGATCGCGGCACCGAACCGCTTGAATACGCTGCTCATGAGCGTGATCCCAAGGCCGTCACGGTCGACCATCGCCGTGCAGACCGTGTTGCCGGCCGGATCGGCGACGGTCTGCCTGGCCTTGATCATGCCGTCGCGCATCGCCTCGACCGCTGCGACCATGGTCTGCGGGTCTTCGGGATCGAGTGCCAGCGGCTCGAGCGCACCGAGGGCGTCGAGCGCCGCGCGGCCGTGAGTGTTCGGCGGGCATTCGAGGACCGAAAGTCCCCGGAACCCGGTGGAGAGGGGGCTGTCGAAATTGCCGCGATGGGCTGCAAAATCATGCTCGGAAAGCACTCCGCCCGAGGCTCGGCTCGCCCGGGCCGCGGCCGCGGCCGGCGCGCCTTCGTAGAACGCCGCGGGACCGTCATGGGCAACCGCGTCGAGGACCGCTGCAAGTTCGGCGTTGGCGAAGGCTTCACCCGCTGCCGGCGGATTGCCGGCGCGATAGAGCGCGGCACAGGCCGCATCCCCGGCGATGAGCGAATCGAAGAATTTCCACTCACGGGCCGCGATCGGGCCGACCGCGAAGCCCTCGGCGGCGAGGCGGATCGCCGGCGCCAGAAGGTCTGCCATGGCGATGCGGCCATAGCGGCCATGAAGATCGAACCAGCCGCGAATCACCCCCGGCGTCGTCACCGATAGCGAATGACGGTCGGGGATGCGACGGCCGGGGAGGGCATCGACCATGTCGGGGCTCAGTCCGAGTGGCGCTCGGCCGGTGCCGTTGTAGGTGACCGCGCTGCCATTCGGCTCCACGATCATGGCGAGGAGGTCGCCGCCGATACCGGTCGCCATCGGCTCGACGACACCAAGGATCGCATCCGCGGCAATTGCCGCATCGACGGCGGAGCCGCCGCGATCAAGAACGGCCAGCGCTTCCTTTGCCGCGACCGGATGACCGGTTGCGACCATGCAGTGTTGTCCCACGCGCCCGCCGTCGGGAATCGGTTCAATCTCCGCCATTGTCCTACCTCGGCTTGCCCGCTGCCCGTGGGCCGGTGGCACTGTGGTCCATGGCACTCACGGCACTCCGTGCCGGGCGCTGTCCTTCCACTCCGGGGGAAAGTCAGTATACTGTATTCCGTGTCTGGGCAACGCATTGCCGTGGACGTGAAGGAAGCATCGGGAAGGGGCAGGGTCTTGAAGCAGAAGTGGAAGCTGGAGCGCGCGGAGGCGCGAGTGATGGTCAATGCGGCGGTTCGCCGGGCGTCGGACTTGGGGGTACCGCAGACCGTCTGCGTCGTCGACGACGGCGGCTTCCCGATCGTTCTGGAGCGGATGGACGGCGCCCGGATCACCGGGCCGCAGATCGCATGGAACAAGGCCTTCACTGCCGCGGGCCACAAGCGCTCGACCCATCTGTTCAACGCGCCGCCGAACGGGCCGGCATTGCCCGGCAACGAGGCATTCGGCATTCAGCTCAGCTTCGAAGGGCGGTTCGCAGTGTTCGTCGGCGGATTCCCGATCGTCGTCGACGGCGAGGTCATCGGCGCTGTCGGGCTCTCGGGCGGCAATGGTGAGCAGGACACTGCCTGCGGCCTGGCCGCCCTCGAGGCGCTCCGGGACATGATTGCCGGCGAAGGCCTGACGGTAACGGTCGCCGCCGACATCAAGAAGTAGGGGCGGAGCACGGGCTTGGCCGGGCAACTGTCATCGCGACCGGGCACGCGCCTTGCGCCATAACGTCACGATTGCCGAAACTGGCGAAACGTTTGTCGTCGGCGAAGAGGAATCCGTGCTCGCGGCGGCACTTGCCGCCAACATCAACCTCGCCCATGACTGCAAGTCTGGTACCTGCGCGACCTGCCGCGTGCGGTTGGTGAGCGGGGAGGTGGCCTATCTGGAGGAGCCGATGGGCCTCCTCCCCGAGGAGGCGGGCGCCGGCTTCGCGCTGGCCTGTCAGGCCCGGGCCCGAACCGACCTTGTAATCGAGGCCGAGGTACGGCCCGCCCTCGCGCAACCACCAGCGAGGCGCGCGGCGGTCGTCAGCGGGATCGAGCCGCTCGCGGACGATGTTACCCGCCTTACACTCGAGCTGCCCGATCTCGACCGCTTCGACTTCCTGCCCGGACAGCACATCCAGGTGCTCATGGGCGATGGCCGGCCCCGGAGCTTCTCGATGGCCTCGGCACCGACCGGCAATCGCTTTGACCTGCACATCCGAAGAATCCCCGGCGGCGCCTTCACCGATGTGCAACTGCCGTCGCTGGCGGAAGGGGATACGCTGGACGTTGAATTGCCGCTCGGGTCCTTCTTCCTGCGAAAGGATGACTTCCGGCCGCTGCTCATGGTCGCCACCGGTACCGGACTGGCGCCGATCAAGAGCGTCCTCGAATCGTTGATGGAGGATCCCGATTGTCCGCCGTCCTTCCTCTACTGGGGGGCTCGCGGGCCTGGCGATCTCTATCTTCACGACGAGATCGCCGGCTGGAGTAGCCGCCTGCCGGAGTTCGAATACAGGCCGGTATTGAGCCGTCCACCCCCCGGCTGGGAGGGACGTCGTGGCTATGTCCAGGACGCGGTGGTGGCCGAGATCGACGACCTTTCCGAGTATTCCATCTACCTATGCGGGTCGCCGGTCATGGTCGGGTCAGCCAAGGCACTTTTCATCGAACGCGGGGCGAGCCTCAATCACATCTACGCCGACAGCTTCCTGTTTCAGCATAATCGTTGATCGACGCCGGTCATCCGTGGGATCGCGGGCAGGCGCAACGGGCCGCATGAACGCTTGGAACTAGCCGGAATCGACTTCAGAAGGTGCGACGCCCCGCCCGATTGCGGTCGTATTCTGTATTCGGTATTCAGTTTTGGCGTAGTCCGACTCATGCCCGCCTTCCGGTGGGTGGCGACTCGGCAACTCCGGTGAAGGGCGATGAACATCCCGATTGGGTCCTCGCATGAGCCGCTCACGAAACTTGTGACGGCAGCTCTCCGTGAACGCATCCTCAATGGCGAGATCCCCTTGGGAGAAAGGCTGGTCGAAGGCCGCCTGTCCGAGGAACTCGGGGTATCGCGCATGCCCGTCCGCGAGGCACTGCGGGAGTTGGCAGCCGAGGGAATCGTCACCATCGAGCCGCGGCGCGGCGCTTCGGTCACCACCTACAGCGACGAGCAGAAGCGCGAGATGATCGAGGTGCGCGCCACGCTGGAATCTCTCAACGCCAAGCTCGCCGCCCGGCGCCACGATCCCAAGCAGATCGCCGAGCTCCAGGCCATCCTTGACGAGGGGGCGCGTCTGATGGCGGAGGACAATCCCGCCGCCGTCGTGCGTCAGAATTTCCGCTTCCACGAGGCGCTCGGCCGGGTTGCCGGCAACACGGTGCTTCAGGACATCATCGGATCGCTCCGCGACCGAACGGCGATGCTGTTCGCGCCCCATGGCGTGCCGCGTGCACGCCAGAACTGGCAGGAACACGCCGCAATCCTAAGGGCCGTGATCGAAGGGGACGGGGAACTCGCGGCGCTCCTCGCTGCTCGCCACGTCTACAACGCTGCGCAGATGCAGCAGGAAGTCTAGATCCGGGCGTAGGTGCATCAGCCAGCGACGGCGCGCCGCCAGGCGAGCCCGGCGATGGCAATGTCTTCCAGTCCGACTCCGACGGACTTGTAGACCGTGATCGATTGGTCGTCGGTTCGGCCGGTCTTTCTGCCGGAGATCAGCTCCCCCAGCTCCACGATCTTTGCGGGGTCGACCACGCCTGCTCCCGCCTGGACCAGTTCCCCCGCTTCCTTCAGGCTCTGCTCGCGCCATTCAATGGCGATCGTGCTGGCCCGGACGAGGGCGGTGTCGTCGAGCTCCCGTGACGTCGGAAGGCTGGAGCCGACCGCGGCGATGAAGGTCCCGGCACGGATGGCATCACCCGCAAACAGCGGCGTCTTGGATCGAGACGCGGTGACAATCATATCGGCCGACGCAAGCGCCTCCTCGGTAGTGGCGAGGCGCGCGGGAACCTTTGTCGCGTTGGTGATCTCGACAGCGATGGCCGGGTCGCGGCGTTGCGAGCACAGCAGGATTTCCTCAAGTCGGAAGGCCTCAGCAAACTGCTTTGCGTGTTCGCGGCCCTGAACGCCGAGCCCGAAGATCGCTAGTCGCTTGGCACTGGACCGGGCGAGGTATCGCGCCGCGATCACGGAGCAGGCGGCGGTACGCAGCCGGGTGATGGCATTGGCGTCGAGGATTGCGAGCAGCTCGCCGCTACGGCTCGAGAACAGAACGATGGCGAACGAGAACGCGCCGCCGATGGTGGTGTAGACCTTGGCCCCGGCGAATTCCTGCTCGGGAAGCAGCGCACCGAGGGTGGAGAGACGAACGCCGCCCGCGTAGGTCCGCACCCGCTCCTGTATTCCCGCCTCGCCGCGGTCGAACGCCCTGAACGCAGCGACGAGCGCCTCCTCGACCGCGGCCGGCCCGACGAGGTCATCAATCATTCTGTCAGTGATGTGGAGCATCGGAGTCCGTCCCGATCGTTCAGCCCATCAGAGCGGCGCGGATGAGAATGCCGATCGACCCCGCCGCGGCCAGGCCGAGAAGGAAGTGGCGCATCACCTCGCGCGAGAAGAACCGCGTCAGCGGCGTCGAGATCGCGAAGCCCAGGATCATGAACGGAAAAAGGATGAAGCCGAGCCAGAACTGGTTGCGGTCGAAATGACCGACGACCGCGAGCATCGCGAGCGAGAAGAAGCCGCCGGCGAAGAACACGCTCCCCATCGTTCCGCGGAGCTCGGCTGGCGCGACCCGCTGCATGACGATCGCATAGGGCGCAGCGCCCGAGGACGTAATCGTTCCCATGATTCCGGAAGCGGCGCCGGCCGCGACGAGATTGGGAGGGTTGGCATCGACCTTCCAGCCGGAGATGCTCAGCACGACGCCGACGAGGATGAGCGAGGCGAGGACGACGGAGAACAGGGTCGCCGAGAGGAGCGTGATGATCACCGCCCCCGCGATGGTTCCGACGATCCGTCCACCCATGATGATGCCGAACGACCGCCAGTTGATGTCGCGGAAATCGCGCACCGCGCCGAGGAGCGCGAGGGCAGTGCCGAGAACGAGGAGCGGACCGGGCACCAGCTCGGGAAACACCAGCACCGAGATCGGCGCCGAGACCATGGCAAACCCGATCCCGCCGATTCCCTGCGTCAGGGCTGCGCTGAAGACGACTGCCGCCATGCCGGCAAAATGCTGCGAGAGCAAGCCTTGCGGGAGGATGGTGGCGAAGTCGGGCAGCACGTCAGGCGCCGAGATAGATGGTCTTGATGCGCGTGTAGAAGTCCATCACCGTTGCCCCGCCCTGCTCCTTCGCCGCCTGGTTGCTCGAGTGCTTGAAGCCGCCGAAGGGAGCATTGAGGGACACGCCGGTGGTCGGGCTGTTGACCTTGACGACGCCGTGGCGGGTTTCCCGGGCGAAGCGGATCACCGATGGGAGATGATTGGTGACAAGCGACACCGCGAGCCCGTACTCGGTCTCGTCGGCGATCGCGAGCGCCTCGTCGAGGCCATCGAAGGCACGGAGCGCGACCACCGGGCCGAAGATCTCCTCGCGGAGCAGTCGGCTCTCGGCAGGGACGTCGGCGATGACAGCAGGCGTCAGGAAATAGCCGTGGTGGAACCGGGCATCGCGCGTGTCGCGAAGCGCCTCGCCGCCGACGGCGACCCGGGCCCCTTCGTCGCGCGCGATGTCGACATAGGAGAGTATCTTGTCGTATTGCGCGCGGGTCGCAACCGGCCCCATCTGAACGCCTTCCTCGCCGCCGGGGCCCACCTTGAATTTTCCGGCCGCGGCCGTGAGCCGATCGAGCAGAGCGTCGTAGAGTGGGCGGGCGACGAGCACGCGGCTGGTGCCCGTGCAGGCCTGCCCGGTGAGACCGAAGGCGCCACGCTGGATGATCGCGGCCGCCTTGTCGAGATCCGCATCATCGAGCACGACGGTTGCGTTCTTGCCACCCATTTCGAGCTGGACGCGCGTGTCGGTCGATACCGACCTGGCGATCTCGCGACCGACCGCGAACGACCCGGTGAAGGTCAGCGCGTCAATGCCGCGGTGGCGCGTGATTGCCTGCCCGACGGTGGCGCCGCGACCGTGAACAAGGGCGATCAGGTTGGCCGGCAGGCCTGCCTCGAGCAGCACTTCGACGAGCCGCTGCCCCATGAGCGGGGTCACTTCGGAGGGCTTGAACACCACACCATTTCCGGCCGCAATCGCCGGGGCGATCTTGCGAGCCGCCATCGACAACGGGAAATTCCATGGCGTGATCACGGCGACGACACCGACCGGCTGGCGAAGCGAGAATACGAACTGGTTCGCTTCGGTCGCGTAGCTCTCGCCATTCAGACGAAGCGCCTCGCCCGCGTAGAGCCGGAAATTGGCAGCGATCCGCCGCGCCTCGTTGCGCGCTTCGGTGATGGTCTTGCCTTCTTCGCGGGTGAGCTCGGCCGCAATCTCGTCTGCCCTTCGCGCCATGATGTCGGCCGCCTTGAACAGCACCTCGGCCCGCGCTTCCGGCGAGCCTGCCGCCCACGCCGGCCACGCCGAGGAAACGGCCGCGACCGCCGCCGCCACGTCATCGTCGTCCGAATCGGGGAAGATGCCGATGAGGTCACGCTCGTCGCCAGGGTTGCGATCCTCGAAGACGGCGCCGCCGGCCGCCGGGCTCCAGGCGCCGCCGACATAGTTGTGGTGGGTTTCGCTCATGGTCTTTCCGGGGTAAGGGCGCCGAGCTGGCGTCCGGGACGTCAGGAACTGGCGGTTGCCGCCTCGGGCGACGGTTCATCGGTCGGTTCGACCGAGGGATCGACGGCGTTTTCCGAAGGCGACGGAGGGGCGACCGCTGTCGCCCTGGAGGCGCCGGGCTTCTCCGGTACCTTCCAGGAGACCGACACATCGCCGGTCACGAATGTCTGGCAGGCCATGCGGTAGCCGGCGGCGAGGTCGGCCTCGGAGAGGTGTTTGCGCTCCTTGTTCTTCACCTTGTCGGTGTTCTCGATCCCCGCCTCGATCAGGCACCGGCAGGTGCCGCAGATGCCGCCACCGCATTTGAACGGAATGCCGCCCTGCTGGCGCAGCGAGACGCGCAGGAGATTGCTGTTCTCCTCCGCCGAGACGACCTTGTTGCCGTTGGTGATGAAGGTGATTGTGATCATGGAGCGCTGCCGCGGCCGTGCCGGGCGGCCTCAGACCTTCCTCAATTTGATGTCCATCGTGCCGTAGTGGGTGAGCGTCTCAAGCTCGGCCCGGGCTTCGTCAAGCGTGTCGAACTTCTCGAACAGCTTCGACGGCACGTCGTTGACGCTGTGTGGTTCTTCGTCCTCGACAATGCGGATCTTGATGGCTTCGTCGAGTTCGGCAATCGTGAAGCTGGCGCGCTTGCGGCCGTAGAAGACGTAGTCGTAGGACTCGACCGGCTTCAGGCCCTGGGTAATCTCCGTGCGGAACTCACCCGGTTTGGTGGTCAGTACAACATACATGTCCCTCACCCCGTAACGGTTGCTTCTGCGTCGCTGGCCGGACCGGCGCGTTCGGCGTCGAATTCCTGGGTCAGCTCGATGTCATGATGGATCCAGAGTTGGCAGGCGAGCCGGAAGCCCTTCGCCAGCCGATCTCCCAGGATCTTCTTCTCCTTCCAGTTGGGCTCGGGCAGATGCTCTCCGCCCGAGATGATGAGGCTGGTGCAGGTGGCGCACTTCCCCATCCCGCACTTGTACTTGAAGTTGGGGTAGGGGAATTTTCGGATCCCGGCCCTCACGACGAGGTTGGAATTGTCCGCCACCTCGTCGCGAAAAACCTCGCCGCCCTTATGCAGGGTGACAATCGGCACCGATCAAGCCTGCAGGAGCTCGCGTTCTTCCGCCGGCACCTTCTTCTCGACCGTCATCAGCTCCGCCAGCGGAATGTCGTTGGCGACGTAGTCGTGATAGAGCGCCGTGGTGTAGAGCAGCCGCATCTGGGCTCCGATCTCGCAGATCTTGAGGCAGCGCTGCTGCATCTCGACCGTGCGGGCGTGCTCGAGCACGATCTGATAGCCACGCTCGCCATGGATCTCGTCCGAGACGATGTGCAGGTCAAAGAACTCGACCTCCTCGTCCGTGAAGCCGTACTTCTCGCGAAGCGTGGGGGTCTGCCGACGGTATATCGAGGGAACCTGGGATTCGAGGCCAACCACCAGTCCGGCGACGGCGACGATCGGATCTTCCCGCATGGCAACGGTGTAGCACCAGCTCTGGAGGCCGCGGGTGGTCGCGGTCATGTTTTCGGGGTCTTCGACCCGCTCGCGAGTGGTGCCACAGGCTTCGGCAAAGCGGATCAACAGATCGGTGTGGCGATCACCGCCAATTTCCTCCTCGTACATGTTCTGCAGAAGGAAATCCTTGGCCTCCACATACTCGTTTGGCATGCGGGCGTAGATGTAGGCAAGATATTCGGCAAATGGGCCGACGTAGTGGTAGTGATTCTCGGCCCAGCGCGCGAGATGGTCCCGGCTCAGTTTTCCGCTCGCCCAGGCGATGCTGAAGGGAGCTTTGTTTGCACTCTTGCCTTTGATGGCGTTTTCCAGGGCGGTGCGGAATTCGTCGGGATTCATCACATGAGGCATGGTGGTCGCTCCGGGCGCATGGTCAGATCGCAACACGGCCAGCGCCTCGCGCCAGCTCGTCCGGAATACAGTATACTGAATTTCTCGTCTTTCAAGGCGATGTGCGGCACGGCACTTGGTTTTTTGCCTCTGCGGCGGGCTTTTGGCCAAAGAGCGCGTGACTACGAGGTCCCCGGGGAGCCAGGAGCGAAATCGTCAGATCACGAAGATGCTGTCGGCACCGAGAACATCGTCGAGCTTTGGCTGCATGATCGCCACCAAAGCCTTCGCCACGCCGCCCACCCCGTCGGGGTCGTGATAGAGGCGACCGGCATTGGTGTCGTAGATGAACCGGTCGTCCGCGTCCGCGGCATCAGTGCCAATGACGAACTGGTCGGGCGACAGTGCGCCCTTGGTCAGACCGTCGAACTTGGTGCTCTTGAACTGGAGTATCTCGCCGTCTTGAAACTTGGTTATGGTGTCGACGCCAGTGATGCTGGCCGACTTGAAGACGTAGATGTCCTTTCCCTTTCCGCCGTTGAGTATGTCTGCGCCGTCGCCGCCGATGAGCGTGTCCTTTCCGCCGTCGCCCTGGAGATTATCGGCACCTGCCTTGCCATCAATCCTGTCTTTTCCCTTGAAGCCAGCCAGCGTGTCGTTGCCAAAAGATCCCTTTACAATATCATCCGTCGAAAAAATATCATTCGTGACCTTCTCAAGATTGCTCGTCGAGGCAATGTCATGAAGGTCTATCTGCATTTTTGTTATCTTGTAGTACAGCGTCCCTGATGCGTAGTATTTTATGTCAGTAATCGTCCCTGTAGCCTTGGGACGTCCGCCGAAATATCGGAAATCTTCTCCGCCGATCTCTAGCCGAACGGTTTGTGACTGCGCGATGAACCCGTCGCTGTCGCGGTTCGAAAAGCTCACATTCGCGGGATTTGCAAGAATTCCGATCCCTTGAAGGGACAGATTACTCGTTGGCTGTTTCGCGACGAATTTTGCCATGCGGGCTTGCCTTAATACGAAGCTGCGGCCGAGGTCGCGGGCGGCCTCGGCGGCAGGTTGCCAAGGGGAGGCGTACTATTGGTCCGGTCGTTGGAGACCGGACGGACAGCACGGTCGACGACTGCAGGATCTCTTCGGCCCCCCGTTCCCGAAGGCATGCAAGGAAACGGTGCCGGGAGCGTGCTCGAATCGTCGCGCCGAAACCGTTGCTCGCCCCGTTTGGAGGATAGCACGAATCGCTCACAGGAGACATGCCCAGTTCCATCCACCGACCGTGTCAGTGACGTGATGAGCGGCCTCGTTCTGCCTGACGGCGGGCCGGCATTCCGGGTAGTCCGAGCGCGGTCGCACGGGCAGCGAACAGGACGACATGCGCGATGGAACTGCCTTTCGTTGAGACTGCCGTCGGTGCCGAGGAGCAGAAGCTTGGCGCGCCGCGATCACTTCGCAACAGCGGTGCTCAAGACGTGGTCCCAGAACTGCGTCGCATTGGCGATGACGCTGACTTCGCTTCCCTCGACCGTGACCGCATAGCCGAGCGCATTGCCCGGTCGGCGCGTGACCCCAATGCAGCGAAGCGGAGTGTGGCCGACCTGCGGAAAGAGGGCCTTGTAGGCGGCTTCCTTGAGCGACAGTCGTAACAGGATCGGGATCGGATCGCAGGCTTGGTCCGCTGCGCGCTCGGCATCGGAGAGGATGCGTTCGGCAAGCAGGTCTTCCGGACCCTCGTCATCGAGGGCCTCGATGTCGACTCCCACGTCCCATCCCGGACCGACGGCGGCTAGTGCGGTGGCGTAGTACCGGCTGTGACTGATGCTGACCGCGACCCCGGTCACCGCTGTCGGTGCGCCGTTTGGTTCCATCAACGTCGGGGTGCCGAAAGCCGGGGTTCTTTCCTTGGCCCGTCGTGCCGCCACCCTTCCTCCGGCAAAGGTGATCACCCGTGCACCCCGCATGCCTTCAGCCAGCGTCCGTTCCTCGCGGCACAGGCAGGCCAATATCGCTTCCGGTGCTGCGGCGTTAGCCAGGGCGAGGTCGACCACCACGCAACGCCCGAATGGCGTGCTGGCATCCAGGACGACCGGGAACAGCCTCGTTCCGTCGAGATCGTCCGTCGGCGGCGCGGTCACGACCCATTGCGCCATGACGTGACCAATCGTGCCATGGCGCGAACCGCATAGCCCCAAGTGTGGTCCCCGGGGGAACGCGAGTAGGCAAACGGCAGCCCTGCGTCTTTGAGCAGGCCCGCCATCCTCTCGCTCGCCGCGATCATGCGAGGAAAGTCGTCCTCGCCGACATCGAACAGGAACCGAGGTTGAGAGCCTTGAAGCCGGGCAGCGACGAGCGTCCCCGGATCGTACAGCGCACGCGTCGTACTACCGGGCGGACCCCAGACCCTGTCGTGTTCCTCTTCGCTGGGAATCATCATGTCGTCAGTGCGGACGTCGCGATAGGGATCACCCGTGCGGTTGCCCGCAGTGAAGGCGCCGGCGACGGCAAGCGCTGCGTTGAACAGGTCCGGATGCCGGAGGGCCAGGAAGAACGCGGCCGCGCCTCCGGCGGAGAACCCGCCGACCGCAACGGGGCCGGACACCCCGTATTCGTTGGCAAGTGCGGGAAGGAGGTCTTCGACGATGTACGATTCGTAGTGCGTGCCGGCGTGGTCGTCGATGAACCAGCGCCGACCGCATTCGGGCATCGCCAACAGAGTATCGCTCGAGATCGACGTCAGCAGGTCAGGAGCATGGCGAAGCCAGGAGGTGCGATTGCCGGCGAAAGGATGGAGCAGGATCAGGCAGGACGTGGTCGCGTCGCAACCCTGTGGCGGCGCGAGAACCCGCACCAGCTTCCGCCTTCCGAGCGCAGCCGAATCGTGGGCGAAGTCGTGACCGAGACTGGAGACGAGGTCTCCTTGCATGGCGGCAATCACGGGTGCGTCTCGGCGAGCATGATCGCGAGCCGTGGATAGTCGATCTTGCCGCGCTCGTTCCGCGGGAGGGCTGCCATCGCGACCACCCGTTCCGGCATCATGAACAACGGCAGGGAGTCCGAAGTGACGTCACGGATCAGATCTACGTCCGGCGCCGGTTCGCCGACGACCCCGGCCGCGATCACCGGATCGGCGCCGTTCTGCTTGAGGAGCGTGCAGGCCACTTCCACTCCCGGCAGGCGCCTGCGGATGGCTGCTTCGATTTCGTCGAGTTGAACCCGGCGGCCATGAATCTTCACCTGCCGGTCCCGGCGCCCGATGAAGACCAAGTCGCCGCGTTCGTTGAAGTGCACGTAATCGCCGGTGCGGTAGAAACGCTCGCCGTCGCGGACGACGATGCGCTCCGAGGTTTCCTCGGGACGCCGCCAGTAACCGCTGAGGACGGTATCGCCGGCGACGAGAAGTTCTCCCGTGCGCAGATCCGAGCCAGTCGACGCCTCCCAGGCATAGTCGAACCGTGCGTACGGGCAGGGCCGTCCAATCGGTATCGGCCCGTCCGTGACCAGGTCAGCCTCGGTTAGCCGGTAGGCAGCGCAGACATTGGTCTCGGTCGGCCCGAACCAGTTGTGGATCGGTACGTCGGGCACCGTGGAGAGGAGATTACGGAGCGCGGGCTTGTCGATCGGCTCACCGGCGAAGACGATGTGCCGGAGGACACCTTGCGCGAGCTCTTGCCACGCAAGCGTCTGCCCCTTGGTGTCACGCAATATCAGGCTCGGCACGCAATAGACGACCGTCGCGCGGGAGCGGCCGACTGCCCGGCAGAAAGCGGCCGGCGACATCATGCTGCCTTCGGCGATCGGCGTGAGACAGGCCCCGGCGCGCGTGGTCGCGAACAGATCGAACACCGAAAGATCGAAGGTCACGGAAGCGACCTGCGGCAGGACGTCCGTAGCTCCGAGGTCGAGTTCAGCGGCCGCCCAGTCGGCGAAGGCCGTCGCGCTGCGGTGGCTCTGGACGACGCCCTTGGGCGTGCCGGTCGAGCCGGAGGTGTAGAGGATGTAAGCGTCCGTTGCGGGGTCGAGGTCGCCGGCCGATGGTGGTTGCGACCGCGGCGGCGAATTCCAGGCAACAAGCGGTGGCACGTCGCCTGGGCTGTCTTTCGCCCGGTCGAAGACGACGATGGCGATGTCGTCTTCCGTTTCCCGGTCGTCCCCGAGCAGTCGAGCGCGACTCCGGCTGGTCGTGATCAAGACCCGCGCCGCCGCGTCGTCGATGATGGCGCGGCCTCGCTCGACCGGTGTCGTGTAGTCGATCGGCACGTAACACGCATTGACGAGCAGCGCGGCGTGGATGGCGACGTAGAGCGGATAGCCTTTTGGCAGAGCGATGCAGACGCGGTCGCCGGTGCCGACGCCCGCGTCACGAAGGAGCGCCGCGACCCGCAGGCTTTCGTCACGGTAGGCGCGGTAGGAGCGGACCCCTCCGGCATCGGCGAAGGCAGGTCCGTCGCCGGCCCGCTCGGCCGCTTCGAGCAGATAGGCGGCGAGGTGCCGACTGGTCATGACTGCAGACCGAGCGACGCCGCGATGATCACTTTCTGAAGGTCCGAGGTGCCGGAGTAGGTGATGCTGGAGAGGACGTCGATCAGCCCCTCGCGTCCGGCCGACTCGAGACCCTTCGCGCCATCGATCCGGAAGGCGTCAAGGTTACTCGCGACCGCTGCCTCGGAGCATTCGAGCTTGACGAGGCTCGCATCAGCCTCGGTCGCGATGCCAAGATGCAGGCGCCCGATGGTGTGCTGGAGGAGGAGGCGCGTGGCCGCGTAGCGTCTGTAGATGTCGACGATGCGGCCGCTGACATACTGATTTCCGGAGATCGGCGCCCCGAATTGCTGGCGGTTGCTCGCATGCGCGATGGACCGCATCAGTGCGCGCCGGACCGAGCCGGTGAGGAATGCGGACAGAAGAATCCGCTCTTGGATGATCGAATGCCGGAAAACCTGGGCGCCAGCATTGACGCGGCCGAGCAGGCTCTCCGGTCCGACATGGACATCGCTGAAGGTGACAGTCCCGAGTGAAGAACCGGAGTGGCCCGGAACGGGAATGGCCTCGACTGCGAGCCCGGGGGTTGACCGCTCGACTAGAAACGCACTGATGCCCCGAGAGTGAAGGCGAGGGTCCTTGGTCGCGAACACGACGAAGAGATCGGCCTGCGTGGCGTTCGATATCCAGGTCTTGGCGCCGGTCAGCACATAGCCGCGACGGGTCTCGGCGTAGCGCATCTTCATCGCCATCACGTCAGAACCGGCCTCGGCCTCAGTGGCGGCAAACGCCCCGATCATGCCGCCGGACGCAAGCTGGGGAAGGAAGGTGTCCCGAACCGTCTCACTGGCAAAACGGGCCACGGCGCCTGCAACGGCGAATGCGTGGGCGCCGAAGGAGAGCAGCATGCCGCCATCGGGGCACCCTTCGCCGAGCCCAACGAGCCCATCCATCGTTGCCTCGGGATCTCCGATCGCACCATTGAGGATGGGGTGGAGCGGCTCCCAGCTGGCAAGAGCCCGGAAGAAGCGATGGTCGGCTAGCGCGAAGGTGGCCGCAAGCTCGCTGCCGAGGCGTCGGCCGCGCTCGTGAATAGGCGACTCGTAGAGGATTGCATCGGGATCAGGCGCGGACATCTGCTGCAAGGGCCTTCGCCACATCTTCGTTCTTGGCGCGCGCCGCACCGAGGCTCGCTGCGATCAGCGCCTCGTCCGGCGCGTCGCCCGCGAGCGTACCGCGTTTGGCTTCTTCGTAGCCGGCAAGGTCGAAAAGGCCGTGACCGCTGATGTTGATCAGGATGGTTGGCGCCTTGCCGGTCTTGTGTTCGCGCGCCACCTCGATTGCGGCGGCGATGGCATGCGCTGACTCGGGCGCGGGAATGATGCCCTCGCAGTCGGAAAAAAGGATGCCGGCGCCGAGCGCATCAGTTTGCGAAATGGCCCGCGCCGAGAAGCCCTTGTGAGCGTACAGCGTGCTGAGGAACGCGGAGGTCCCGTGGTAGCGGAGGCCGCCGGCGTGGATCGGCGGGGCGAGATAGCGACTTCCGAGCGTATACATGCGTGTGACCGGCGTGGTGCCGGAGAAGTCATTGATGTCGAAAAGATAGTCGCCGCGCGTCAATTTGGGGCAGGCGATCGGTTCGGCGGCAATGAGCTCCACTTTGCGTCCCGTCTCGCGCGCGGCGCGGAGGAACGGCATGCCAACGCCGCCGAAATTGCTCCCCGCTCCCATGCAGGCGACGACGTAGTCGGGGAAGGCGTCGAGTTCGGCCATCTGGCGAACCGCCTCGTTGCCGATCACGGTCTGGTGCAGGAGGACGCAGGTCTCGCCGCTGCCGACTGCGAAACGCGCCGAATCCTTAAGCTCCCGGGCCAGTTCGATCGCCTCGCCGGTCGCGACCGCGAGCGACCCGATGCGATCCGGATCGCGTTTGAGCGCATCGCGTCCCGTCTTGGTCAGCGGGCTCGGACTTTCGTGGATCTCACCACCGAACAGCTCGACGATCGTCCGGCGCTGCGGCTTCTGTCGGTAGCTGATGCCGACCATGAAGACGGTGCAGCGAAGGCCCAGCTGCCGGCAGGCATAGGAGAGGGCAGTGCCCCACTGTCCGGCGCCGGTGCCGGTGATCAGGTGCTTCACGCCGGCCTTCTTGTAGTAGTAGGCCTGAGCGATCGCGCTGTTGAGCTTGTGGCTGCCGGAGACGTTGGCGCCTTCGTACTTGAAAAAGATGCGGGCGGACGTCCCAAGCCGCTCCTCCAGCCTCTCGGCGCGGCGAAGAAGGGTCGGCCGATAAGTCGCGTAGAGGGCCCGCACCGGCGCCGGAATCTCCACGTCGGCGCGGCTCGTGTCGTTCGACTGCTTCATCAGGGACAGCGGCTGCTGCGGCAGGACGTTGACGCCGGCAACGTCGGCGAAATGGTCCGGAGTGATGACCGACTCGGCATAGTGGTCCGGGAAGTCGTGAAGGAAGTTGCACCAGGTGGTAACGCCTGGAGAGCCCGCCATCGGCATCTCGTTCATTCGCTCGTCCTGCCCTGTTTCGCGACTACCTGCGCGACGAAGCGCAGAAGATCGCCATAGGTGATGAGGTCGACGCCGAGCAGGTCCTCGTCGTCGATTTCGACGCCGAGCGTGCGCTCGAGACCACGGATGATCATCAGGAACCGCCGCGAATCGATGAAGAGATCGGAGTACAGCTCAGCCGACGCCGCCGGCGGATTCTTCGGATCGTGGCGAGGCAGTACCTCGGCAATGACCGCGGCAAGGGCTGCCGACCCCGGATCCTCAGGGCCAACATCGGCCGGCTCGGTGCGCTGCCGCATGGTGGTGGCGGGGCGGGCCTGCTCGCCGGCCTGGCCGCGGTGGCGCGCGCCCCTCAGTTTCTTGGCGTCATGATCCAACGGACGAACTCCCGGTGCGCCGGTAACGAGAGGAACCCTACGAGGCAGCGACGCTTTCGAGACCGGCCAGGTGCAGATCGTGAAGGAGCCGCTCCCGACCTGCACCCTTGATCGTGCTGAGGTCGATGATCGGTCGCAGTTTACCCGAGTTCTCTCGTCGTATCGCAGGGACTTCCTGGGCAACGATTCGGATCGGCTCGCCGACGATGGCGCGCAGGCCCGTCATCACCGCGTCGAGCCGGACAGTCGCGGTCTTGCGGGCGGGCCGGTACTGCAGAACCAGCAGCCCGCGTTCGACGCAGATGAGCCGATACTGCGCGGCGCCGAGCGTTTCCTTGAGACAGCCGAGGAGCGCAAAGGGTTCGATGCGACGGCCAGCCATATCGCAGATCGAATCGTTGCTCTTGCCCCGAAGCTCATCGATACGGCCATAGAACGACGGCGCGTTCGCCATCGGCGCGCCCATCGTGGCGAAATCGCCGATGTCGTAACGGAGGAGTGGGGTCGTATCGTTGAGGAGGTCGGACACCACCACTCTTGAGACTTCGCCGGCGTCGGAGCAGTCGAGAGATGCGACGCCAACGCCCTCGAAGACCAGTCGGTCCGTGTCGAGGGTAAAGGGCCCGCCAGCCTCTGGTTGCCATCCCATGAAGCCGAATTCGACGCTGGCATAGGCCTCGTGGGCTTCGAAGCCGAAGGCCTCGCGGATGATCGAGCGCCCCTCGGGCGTCAGCATCTCGGATGTCGTCCAGATGTGCCGAACCGATGGCAGGGCCTTACCGGCCGTCGCCATCCATTCCGACAGGCGGACGATCGAACTCGCGTAGCCGATGAGGGTCGCCGGCGCCTTGGCGCTGAGATCCTTGTACATCTGCTCCGGCGCCTTGAGCGCATCGGTCAGCGTGGAATAGGACTTTTCGGCGCGGGTCACGGCCTTCCGGCCGACCTCTGTCGTCACCTTTTCAGCCACGACTCGTACCTGGCGGTCGCGACGGAACCGCTCCGGAAAGAGAAACTCGAGCGACTGCGGCGACGTTTCCCCGGCGTCGAAATGCGGCCGGCGAAATCGCCAGCTGCGGAATGATGCGACGCGCTCGTCGATGAACAGCACGAAGGGGATGCCGGTACTGCCGCTGGTCTGCTTGCGGATGAGCGAGGCAGACGCATGGGCGCGGTTCACCCGGTCCTCGTCTACGACGTCCTCGAAATCGACGCGGCTGATCACCGGCAGCTGGGCGAACCAGGCCACAAACTCCGCGTCGTCATCAGGGGGTCGCCCGAACGGCGCATAAAGGCCAGCGTAGAAAGGAACGCCGGCAATCGCCGACGTCACGCGTTCACGAAGGAGCGCGAGCGGATCAGGCATAGCCCCGCGGGTGGGCCGCAAATCCATCTCTGCCACCGCGCAGTCGAGTGCGGCATCAAGCAAAGGGGTCACGGGCCACCCGCGTCAGAGCCTGTACAGTCGAAGTGACGTCCCGCCGGCGCGGGGCGTCAGGACTTCTGCGTCTTCATCGCCTTCATCGAGCGCTGCGCAGACCGCTCGCCCATCTTGCGGGTCGACATCGAGCGGTTGTTGCTCGCGCTTTTTTCCGACTTCATCGAGCGCTGCTTCTGCATGGACCGGGCGCTGCGGGTCTTGCCGCCACCCTCGGCCTTCGCGCCGACCTCGCCCATGCTCCGCATCTTGCGAGCGCTGCGGGTCATCTTGCCGCCCGTCGCTTCACCGATCGTGCCGCCGGAGCGGACGGTCGCAGCAGTGCGAGTCGACGTCTCTGCGCGCGCCTGTCCGGTCGGCAGGACCCCCGCGGCAACGACCGCGGCCGCGCCAAGTGCGCCAAGGCGCAGGAAGCTGCGTCGGCTCTGGGCCATCTCCTTCTCGGTCCGGACCACTTTCAGTTGCTTAGTCGAATCCATGGACGTTCTCCTAGGGAACCAGAACTTTGCGATGCTGACGCCGATGATGGGCCTTGGCTCAATCGCCCGAAGTTAGGCTAGCAAACGGCAAGCCAACCAACAAGTTCACCCATCTATCTGGGTTGATGGATATTTTTAGGGCCCCGCCGCGACCGTTTGATGAAGGTTGCGGCCACCAACAGGCGCAATCAAGGCATACCGCCTGATCCTTGAACCGCCGATGAATGACTAGCGCTTGGCAAGTCGCGTGAGACCAAGTAGGTTGCGAAGATCAAAAATTGGCCTGACCAATTAACGGTCGGCATCCTAGGGAGGAACGTCCATGCGCCTGTCCGCAATCCGTCTGCTGTTGTCCGGCGCCGCACTCGCGGCGCTGACGGCCGTCGCCCCGGCCGAAGAATTTCACGGCTTTTCGCCGACCGGCTATTCCGGCGAGCAGGCGTCGGCGGACGCCCTTGCCGCGATGGTCACGGACGCCATGAAGGCTTCGCCGCCGCGGAATGGCGACAAATACGTCATCGCCTTTGCCAATCTCGACCGCGGAATCAGCTTCTGCTCGAAGGTCGAGGAGGGAATCGTCAAGAACGCTGAGGCCGCCGGGATCGAACTCGTCATCGCCGACAACAATCTTGATGGCGCCACGGCGCTGACCAACGCCGAGAGCTTCATCAACCGCAACGTCGACTACGTGATCGAATTCCAGACCGACGCCAATTTCGGCGCCACCATCATGCAGAAGATGGATGATGCCGACATCAAGGTTACGGCCATCGACATCCCGATGCCCGGGTCGACCTTCTTCGGAGCCAACAACCCGAAGTCCGGCTACATGGGCGGGGTCTACCTCGGCCAGGCCGCGATCAAGAAGTTCGGCGCCGACAAGGTGAAGGAAGGCTACTTCATTCTCGGCGACTTGCCGCAGTCCGGCGCGGTCCCGGCGATGCGCACCGGCGGACAGCTCGCCGGCTTCCTCGCCGCCGTCGAAGGTTTCCCAGAGGACCACGTCATCACGATCGATACCAAGAACACGCTCGAGGAGAGCTTCGCTCAGACCAACAACGTCCTCGGCCGCATCCCCGAGGGCGTGCCGATCATGACCACGGCGATCAATGACCAGGCGACCACCGGGACGATTCGCGCGGTCAAGCAGGCCGGTCGCGAGGCCGATCTCATCGCCGTCGGCATGGGCGCTGACGAGTTGGCGACGATGATGGCCGAGCCGACCTTCGTCGCATCGGTGGGTTACTTCCCCGAGCGCTACGGCAACTTCCTGGTCCCGATGGCGCTGGCCGAGCTTTCCGGGATCGACCTGCCGCCGACGGTCCTGATGACCCACGTCATGGTCGACAAGGGCAACATCTGCAACTACTACCCCGACTTCCCCTGCGATCCCGCCCTCGGCATGGAGCTCGACTTCCCGCAAGAGAAGTTCGTCGAGCACCTCAAGGAGATTCGCGAGTCGCCGGACATGGCCGGCGCCGTCGACCTGATCCCGTCGGAATAATTCCCACGTGACATGCATCAGCGGCTTGTCCCTGATGGCGTGATGGCTGCAGCTTGGCTCTGGGAGGAGGCAGCGTGCCTCGCTCCCAGAGCCGGCAACACTGTTTGACCTGACGCACTCCTTTTCCGTCGCCCGGATCGTCCCATGGCTCATGCCGCAACGTCGTCGAACAGTGCTCCCCGCCTCGAGATGCGCGGCATCGGCAAGGCGTTTGGCGGGGTCACCGTGCTGTCCGATGTCGATCTCATCGTCCAGCCTGGCGAGGTGATGGCGTTGCTGGGCTCGAACGGCGCCGGAAAGTCGACGCTGGTCAAGATTCTCACCGGCGTCTATTCGCGCGATTCCGGCACGGTGCGGGTGGACGGGAAAGAGGTCGTCTTCCCCGACCCGCGTGCGGCGGTCGCCGCGGGCGTCCGCCTCCTGCCGCAGGAAATCTCGGTAATGGGCGACATGACGGTGGCCGAGAACATTTCGCTGGCCGACCTTCCCGTGAAGCGGGGGCCGGGATTCCCAGTCGTCGACGACCGGGAGATGAGGCAGCGCTCGCGGGGTCTTCTCGACCAATTGGGTTTCGCTTCGATCGATACCGCGATGCTCGTCAAGCGACTCTCGGTCGCCGAACAACGGATCGTGGAGATTGCGCGGGCGCTTGCGGGAAAGGCGCGTGTGCTGGTCATGGACGAGCCCACCGCGGCGCTGACCGAACAGGAAGCGAAGCTCATCTTCCAGATTATCGCGCGTCTGAAAGAGCAGCAGGTCGCGGTGATCTACATCTCACACTATCTCAACGAGGTCTTCGAGGTATCCGATCGCATCGCCGTGCTTCGTGACGGACGCAACGCCGGTGTGTTCGAGACGCGAACCGCCTCGCGTGGCGACGTATTGGCCGCGATGCTCGGCCGCGTCGCCGACGACCTCTACGACATCGAGCGCAGGGGCGCGGATGGCGACGAGATCCTGACCGTCACCGGAATGACGGTGCCAGGCAAACTCGACGGCGTCGACCTCAGCGTGCGCGCCGGTGAGATTGTCGGCGTCTTTGGTCTCATCGGATCGGGAATCGAAACGCTCGGCCGCGCCGTCTATGGAGCACTCGGCCCGCGGACGGGCGGTACCGTTCTGGTCGGCGGCAGCACATACCGGCCGGAATCGGCACGTGTCGGCAAAGCGCGTGGCATTGGGTTCGTCGCGGCCGATCGCAAGCGCGAGGGCATCATCGGGGACCTCACGGTGCGGGAGAACATGGTCGCTCCATTTCAGGATCGCTATGTCCGCGGCCTGTTCGTCTCGCGTTCGGCCGAGACCGAGCAGGCCAAGCGGTGGATCGATCTCCTCGGCATCCGCACCCGCGGTCCGGAGCAGGTCATGCGGACGCTGTCGGGCGGCAACCAGCAGAAGGTGTGCGTGTCGCGTTGGCTGGTGGACAGCGTGAAGCTCCTCATCCTGGAGGAGCCGACGCGGGGCGTCGATGTCGGCGCGCGCCATGAGATCTATCTCGAACTCCGGGCTCTCGCCGATGAAGGCCTTGCCGTTCTCGTCCTTTCATCGGACGTCGAAGAGGTGGCCGGCATCAGCGATCGTTCCGTGGTGCTCGACCGCGGCCGGGTCGTCGGCACCTTCGGCAAGGGTGCGTCGCCGGCCGAGCTGATGGCCGCCACCACCGATGATCCCGCCTTCCACGCCGCATGAACGGACTCCCGAGATGACCTCTGCCGCCGATCGTTCGCCCACCGTCGCCGGTTCCAGCCGGGGGCCCCTGCTCACCTTCCTCGGCCGCCCGTCATCGGGCGTGGTGATGCTGTTCGTCTTCTACATTCTGCTCCTGGTCGTCTTCTCCCTGATCTCACCGTTCTTCATGACGACCCGGAACATGATGGCGATCGGGTCGAACATCGCCTTCATCGGCCTGATGGCGGCGGCCGGGACCCCGCTCATCATTGCCGGCGGCCTCGATCTCTCGGTGGCGGCCATCGCCGGCCTTGTTGGTGTCCTTATCGCCGTACTCTATGGCGACTACGGCTGGAACATCTGGCTCGCGGCGGTCGCAGCCATCGTCCTTGGCGGCGCGATCGGTGCGGTCAACGGCCTGTTCTGCACGCGCCTTCGCCTCAATCCGCTGATCGTCACGCTCGGCATGATGAGCATCGTCTCCGGTGCTGCACTCATCCTGACTGGCGGCCTGACCAAACCGCTGATGGTGCCCGGCTTCAACTGGCTCGGTCAGGGACGCATCTTCGGCGTGCCGTTCCCGCCGATCCTAATGATGATCGTTTTCGTTGCGCTGTCGATCCTGCTCCGGCGGACTCGCTTCGGGCGCTTCGTCTATGCCGTCGGCGGCAATGCCGAAGCGAGCCGGCTGATCGGCCTGCCGGTCGAGCGCGTCCAGATGGTGCTCTATGTCCTTTCCGGGGTCTCCGGCGCGGTCGCGGGTCTGATGCTGGCGGCCATGCTCGGGGCGGCGGCCCCGGCTGCCGCTGCGCCGCATCTGCTCACCGTCATCGCCGCAATCATTCTCGGCGGCACCAGTCTCTATGGGGGTCGCGGCAGCGTGTGGGGCACGCTCCTCGCCGTGCTGATTCTCGGTACGCTCAACAACGGCCTCACCCTCAACGATGTCTCGAGCTTTTGGCAGGACGTCACCAAGGGAGTCGTCCTCATGCTCGCGGTGAGCCTCGACCAGATCAGGACACGGGCCCTCGGGGAGTAACATGACGGCCGATGTTGCCCACGTCATCTCGCCGGTAGAGCGGAACTCGGTCGCCGACCAGATCGCGAAGAAGATTCTGGATCTGGTCCGCACCGGCAATCTCAAGCCAGGTGACCAGCTGCCGACCGAGCGCGACCTTGCGCAGATGCTCCAGGTGAGCCGGCCGAGCCTTCGCGAGGCGCTGCGGGGGCTGCAGATTCTGGGCGTGATCAAGACCCGGCAAGGCGGCGGAGCTTACGTGTCCTCGCTCGACGCGGCGGACCTGCTGGCGCCGCTCCAGATGCTCATCACCCTCAACGAGGACAATGTCGGGAACCTCTACGAGGCACGGGTCATGGTCGATGGACGAGTGGCGCGGCTGGCGGCCGAACGACTGTCCGACGCCGATATCGACCGGCTACTGGCGATGGTGAAGGTGCAGGAAGGCCTTGTCGACGATCCGATCGGCTTCCGGGTCTCGGACCTCGAATTCCATCGCACCATCATGGACAGCACACAAAACCCGTTTCTTATTCGGGTCGCCTACTCCTTCTACGTGCTCGGCATTGAGTACCGCCGCATCGCTGCGGCGATGCCGGGCGTCTTGCGCCGGTCCCAGGCCGACCACGCGGCGATCGCGGCGGCGCTAGCCGAGCGCGACGCCGATCGTGCGGAACGGGCCACCGAGGCGCACATGCGCAATGTCTATCTCTCCACTCGCGAAGCAATGGAAAAGACGAAATGAGCCAGAAGGCGCGGATCGGCGTCATCGGCGCCGGATGGTGGGCGGTGGTCAACCACATCCCGGTGCTCAAGGCGCTGCCGGACTGCGACGTGGTGGCGGTGAACCGGCTTGGCGCCGAGGAACTGAAAGCGGTCACGGAAACCTTCGGCATCCTCGCCGGCTTCGAAGACTTCCGGCGCATGCTCGATACGGTGCCAATGGATGGCGTCGTCGTCTCCTCCCCCCATGTCGTCCATTTCGAGCACGCATCGGCCGCGCTCGAGAAGGGGTGCCATGTCCTTGTCGAAAAGCCGCTGACCACCAGCACAGCCGAAGCCCGTGCGCTGGTTGCGCTTGCGCGGGAGAAGGGCCGGCAGATCGTCGTTCCCTACGGCTGGAACTTCCGTCCCTTCGCCGCCGAGGCCCGGCGGCTGTCCGCCGGGGTGGGGCGCATCGAGCACGTCGTTCTCCAGATGGCCAATGCCCTTGATGATCTCTTTGCCGGCGAGCCGATGCTCGAGACTGAAGGCGCGATGTTCCGCCCGCCGGCGTCGACCTGGGCCGATCCCAAGCGGGCCGGCGGCTTCGGCTGGGGGCAACTCGTCCATGCGCTTGGCCTCATGTTCCGGGTCGTCGATCTCGAGCCTGCCGAGGTGTTCGCCATGACCGGAGCGTCGAAGACCGGAGTCGATTATTACGATGCCGCTGCGGTGCGCTTTGCCGGGGGCGCAACCGGTTCGGTATCGGGGGCGGCGACGCTGCCCAAGGGCCGCCCCGTCCAGATTGATCTCCGCATTTTCGGAACCGAGGGCATGCTGCTCCTCGACATCGAGCGCGAGCGGGTGGAGCTCCGCCGGCGTGACGGGCGCGACGAGGTCATCCCGCTGTCGCCCGGCGACGGCGCCTATGAGTGCGAGTCACCGCTTCGTGTCTTCGTCAACATCTGCAACGGCAAGGCCGTCGAAAACCCGGCCGATGGGATCGTCGGCGCCCGCGCGGTCGACGTGCTCGATGCCATGTACCGGTCCGCCGCGAGCGGTCGGGTGGAGGCGGTTTGATGCGTCGGGACGAGATCGTCGACGTTCGCGCCTACGTCGTCGGCGCCGGCGCCGGTGGCGACTACCACGACCGCGAGAAGGGTCACTGGCTGATCGACTCGCTGATCTCCAATCCGATGTCCGGATACCCGGATTACAAGGCGTCGCGAACGAGCTGGGGGATTGCGGTCCTCGGTTCGCTCGTCGTCGAGGTCGAGACGCGAAGCGGCAAGCGGGGTGTCGCCACCGGTCTCGGCGGACCTCCTGCCTGCTTCATGATCGAGAAGCACTTCCGCCGCTTCCTGGTCGGGGCCGACCCCCGCGACATCAACCGGATGTGGGACCAGATGTATCGGGCGAGCCTGCCCTACGGGCGGAAGGGCCTCACGGTCGCAGCGATCTCGGTGGTCGATCTGGCGCTGTGGGACCTGCTCGGTCAGCTCCGCGAGGAGCCGGTCTACGCGATGATCGGCGGCGCCACGCGCGAGGCGCTCACGCTTTACTGCACCGGCCCGCGGCCGGAGACCTACAAGGCGCAAGGGTTCCTGGGTGGCAAGGTGCCGCTGCCGCACGGCCCGGCCGACGGTCCGGAGGGCCTTCGCGAGAACGTCGCCTTCCTTGCCGCGCACCGCGCGGCGATCGGACCGGACTTCCCGCTGATGGTCGACTGCTACATGTCGCTCGATGTCGGCTATGCGGTATCGCTCGCCGAGGCGCTCCGCGATGTCGGCATCTACTGGATCGAGGAGCCGCTCTCGCCGGACGACATCGAGGGGCATCGCATTCTCAAGCAGCGCTGTCCGCATACCCGCTGGACGACCGGTGAGCACGAGTACACCCGCTACGGCTTCCGCTCGCTGATCGAAGGTCGCGCCATCGACATCCTTCAGCCGGACGTGATGTGGATCGGCGGTCTCACCGAGGCGTTGCGGGTCAGCGCCATGGCGGCGGCCTACGACATCCCGGTCGTGCCGCATGCGTCCGGCGCATATTCGTACCATTTTGTTTTCTCGCAGCCCCACATCCCGTTCTGCGAGTACGTCAACATGAGTGCCGACGGCCGGAGCATCGAGCCGGTGTTCGGCAGCCTGTTCGAGGGCGAGGACCTGCCGAGGGACGGCAAGGTCACGATCAGCGACCGGCCCGGCTTCGGGCTCACGCTCCGGGCAGGGCTCGACCTGCAGCGGCCATCTGCGGAATCCTGAGGCTCGTCAGGGTACCGGCAGGACGTTCGTGTATTTCACCTGCTCGAGGGCAAAGCTCGATTCGATCGAGGCGATGCCGTCGAGGCGTGTGAGCTTCTGCTTGAGGAAGCGCTCATAGGCGCCAAGGTCCTCTGCGACGACGCGAAGCAGGTAGTCGCGCGGCCCGGTCATCAGGTAGCACTCGAGGACCTCCGGCCACTTGGCGATCGCGGCGGCGAAGGCGTTCAGCGCCTCCTCGCGCTGGCTCGACAGCTTGATCGACACGAAGACGCTGACCGGCAGCCCGACCGCGCGCTGGTTCACCACGGCGACGTAGCGCTCGATGATGCCGGCCGCCTCGAGCAGACCAACGCGCCGGGCGCAGGGGCTCGGCGACAGGCCGACCTCGGCGGCGAGCTCGGCGATGCTCATCCGCCCGTTCCGCTGAAGGGCCGTGACGATCTTGCGATCGATCCGGTCGATTGCGCGATCTTGTCTTTCACCGCTGCCAGTCTTGGTGGAAGTCGCCAATTCTGATAGTACCCGTGCCGCAAATCGCCGGAAATCGCCACCAGCATGCGGCTAGACTTCTCCCTGCGCAAGCCCGGGAGGAGCAGCGATGGCGGACACCTTGAGCATCCTGTCGGAACTGGAGCGGAAGGTGCTCTGGCTGTCGTCGTGGACGATCCACAACGCCAATCACCTTCGCGAGAATGTCGACGGCCTCAAGGTCGGCGGGCATCAAGCCTCGTCCGCGTCACTCTCGACGGTGATGACCGCGCTCTACTTCGTGATCCTGCGTCCGCAGGATCGGGTCGCGGTCAAGCCGCACGCAAGCCCCGTCTTCCACGCCATCCAGTACCTGCTCGGCAACCAGACTCGCGAGAAGCTCGAGGCGTTCCGCGGCTACAAGGGCGCCCAGAGCTATCCCTCCCGCACCAAGGACGTCGATGACGTCGATTTCTCGACGGGCTCTGTCGGCCTCGGCGTGGCGCAGACGCTCTTTGCCTCCCTGGTTCAGGACTATGTCCGGGCGAAGGGCTGGGGCGGCGATCGGCCGGAGGGCCGGATGGTCGCTCTGGTCGGCGACGCCGAGATGGACGAGGGCAACATTTTCGAAGCCCTGCTCGAGGGCTGGAAACACGGCATCCGCAACACCTGGTGGGTGGTCGACTACAATCGCCAGAGCCTCGATGCGGTCATTCGCGAAGGACTGTGGTCGCGCTTCGAGACGATGTTTCGAAACTTCGGCTGGGATGTCGTGATCCTGAAGTATGGGTCGCTCCAGGAGGCGGCGTTTGGCGAGCCCGGCGGCGAGGCCCTCCGCCGCTTCATCGACGATTGCCCGAATCAACTCTACTCGGCGCTCACCTTCCAGGGCGGAGCGGCATGGCGGAAGCGGCTCCATGACGAGATCGGCGACCAGGGGCCGGTGTCGGCCCTGATCGACCGCCGCTCGGACGACGAACTCCAGCGCCTGATGACCAATCTCGGCGGCCACGATCTGCCCGCGCTTCTGAAGGCCTTCGAAGAGGCCGGTGAGCACGACCGGCCGGTCTGTTTCATCGCGTACACCATCAAGGGCTTCGGCCTGCCGCTGGCCGGTCACAAGGACAACCATGCCGGCCTGATGACGACAACGCAGATGGAAGCGTTTCGCGCGGCGATGGGCGTCCGGGAAGGTCACGAGTGGGATCGCTTCGAAGGGCTGACGCTGCCCGAGAAGGTGTTTGATCGCTTCCTTGCCAAGGTCCCCTTCAACCGCGCAGGCACGCGCCGCTTCGCTGCGGACCCAATCCCGGTTCCCGAGCGGCTTGCGGCGGAGGTCCCCGCGACGACCTCGACCCAGTTCGGGTTCGGCAAGATCCTCGATGAAATTGCGCGCGGCGGCGGCGATCTTGCCGACGCCATTGTCACGACCTCACCCGACGTCACCGTCTCGACTAATCTCGGCCCGTTCGTCAACCGGCGCGGCCTGTTCGCCCGCGACAGCCTCGCCGATACCTTCCGCGAGGAACGCATCGCCTCGACCCAGAAGTGGGACTTCGGTCCGCGAGGCCAGCACATCGAGCTCGGCATCGCCGAGATGAACCTGTTCATCCTCCTGTCGGCGTTGGGGCTCAGCCATTCGCTGTTTGGCCGACGGCTGCTGCCGGTCGGCACACTCTACGATCCCTTCATCCAGCGCGGCCTCGATGCCCTCAACTATGCCTGCTACCAGGATGCGCGCTTCCTGCTGGTGGCAACGCCGTCGGGGGTGACGCTCGCGCCTGAGGGGGGCGCCCACCAGTCGATCGCGACGCCGCTGATCGGCATGGCGCAGGACGGCCTGGCCGCGTTCGAGCCGGCGTTCGTCGATGAGCTGGCGGTGATCATGCGCTTCGCCTTCGACTACATGCAGCGCGGTGGCGAGGGCGAGCCATCGGAGCGGACATGGCTTCGCGACGAGACCGGTGGTTCGGTCTATCTGCGCCTGTCGACCCGGCCGGTTGACCAGATCCGGCGCGAGATGTCGGCCGACCTCGAACGCGACATCCTTGACGGTGCCTACTGGATGCGCGAGCCCGGGCCGAATGCCGAGACGGTCGTGGTCTATTCCGGAGCTGTCGCCCCGGAAGCGATCGAGGCCGTCGGCCTCATGGCGGAAGACCGCCGCGATGTCGGGCTTCTCGCGGTCACCTCGGCCGATCGCCTCAATGCCGGCTGGACTGCGGCCGCGCGGGCCCGCGAACGCGGCCTGCCGCATGCCCGCAGCCACATCGAGAGGCTCTTCGCGGGCTTGCCGCGTCACTGCGCTCTCGTGACGGTTGTTGATGCTCACCCCGCGACGCTCGGCTGGCTCGGCGCCGTGGCCGGCCATCGCACGCGCTCGCTCGGCGTCGAACACTTCGGCCAGACTGGCACGATCGCAGACCTCTACCGTCACTACGGCATCGACGCCCAGGCGATTATCGCCGCGGCCGAGGCATTGGCCCCGGCCCGGCCGATCCGGCACCTTCGGACCTTGCCGTAGCACCCCGGCGCGGTGAATACCGATCGGGTCAGGCGGCGCGCGGCGCCGACTGCCGCCGCGGTTCGCGTGGCCGCATTCCGCTCGTGAGTGTAGGGACCCCCGTCTCGCATCCTTTGCTTTGGCGTTGAGTGTCTTCGTGATCGATCCGCCGCAGGGTGGCCAGCTGTGCAGCGGCGGGCTATGCGAAGGTATGGGCGAGGACCTCGCAGATCTCAAAAACTCGGAAGGCGGAGATATCAGATGGCAGACGGCAAGCAGCGGGTGGGGTTTCTCGGGGTCGGCCTGATGGGCCACGGCATGGCGCGCCACATCCTCGAGAAGGGGGGCTACCCGCTGACGATTCTCGGGCACCGCAACCGGACGCCGATCGATGACCTTGTCGGGCGTGGGGCAAGAGAGGTGACGGATGCTCCCTCGCTCGCGGCGGCGTCCGACGTGGTGTTCACGTGCCTGCCGTCGGCCGTGGAGATGGAGGCGGTCTATCTCGGCGATGGCGGGCTTCTCTCCGGGGCTCGTCCCAGCACGATCTTCATCGACGCCACCACCAACGAGCCGGATGTGACGCGCAGGGTCGGGGCCGCGATGGACGCGGCAGGCTGCTCGCTGATCGATGCTGCCCTCGGCCGCACGCCGAAGGAAGTCGATGAGGGTCGCGCCAGCACCTATGTGGGCGGCGATCCGGAGACCATCGCCAAGGTCCGGCCGATCATCGAGACCTATGCCGACACGATCGTGGTCTGTGGACCGCTGGGCGCAGGCGCCACCTGCAAGCTGCTCAACAACGCGATCAGCATGGGAATGGTGATGATGATTTCCGAGACCTTCGCCACCGCTTCGAAGGTCGGCGTCGATCTCGCCGCGTTGTCGGAGGTGCTGTCGGCCGGCGGCGTCAACAGCGGCATGTGGCGGGCGGTAAAGCCCTGGATTCTCGAAGGCGACACGAGCGGTCTCAAGGCAACCATCAGGACCGGGGCCAAGGACATCCGCGCCTACGGAAGGATGGCGGAAAGTGCGGGCGTGGCGGCGTTCATCGGCCAGGCCGTCAACCAGTCGTTCCGGCTCGTCGTCAACGAGGGGCATGCCGACCGGATGATGCCGCTCCTGCCGGGCATCCTCGCCGAACTCAACGGTGGGAAGATTCGCGATCTCTAACCGGCGCGGCTCGCGACGGTCGGCCGTCGTCGGGCGGCCTGTCTGTGATACTCGTGACGGCTGGCCGACGGCGTGATTGACCGCAGCAGGATCGATCGCGCAGCATCGGCTGCCGGCGTTCCGGGCTCAAAGAGGAGGGGCATCCGTGTTCTCATTTTCGCTTCCAGTCAGCTCGGAGGGGGGCGACACCAGCTTCCAGAACAACGTCCCCGATCCGGTCACCTCCGGAGACGAGCTCCCGACCTTCAAGTTCGAGCTCGAGAGGTCGACGGGCCGCGTCCTCGGCGGGAGCTACGGCAAGGAGGCAACCGTCTCGCAACTGCCGATCTCGAAGGGAATCGCCGGCGTCTCGATGCGGATGGAACCGGGCATCATGCGCGAATTGCACTGGCATGCCACCGCGGCGGAGTGGGCCTTCGTCACCGAGGGCCGGGTGCGCACGACGGTGATCGACCCGCAGGGCTGCGCCGAGACCAACGATTTCGAGCCCGGCGACATCTGGTATTTCCCCCGCGGCCATGGCCACGTCATCGAAACGCTCGGGGAGAAGCCGTGCCACTTCATCCTCGTGTTCGACAACGGCTATTTCTCGGAGTTCGGGACCTTCAGCATCACCGACTGGATCGGCCATGCGCCGAAGGAACTGCTGGCGAAGAATTTCGGGCTGCCGGCGTCGACTTTCGACAGCTTCCCGAAAGAGGAAGTCTATTTCGCCAGAGGCAAGATCCCGCCGGCCGTGCCGCAGCCGCCACTCCAGGGCTGGAAGGCGCCGCCGCTGACCCACAAGCACAGCCTGCTGTCGCAGAAGCCGTTCGAGACCTTCGAGGGCGGGATCGAGTGGCGCGTCGAAGCCGCGCAGTTTCCGATCTCGTCGACGATGACCGGCGTGGTCCTCGAAATGGAGCCAGGCGCGCTCCGTGAGCTGCACTGGCATCCCAATGCGGCGGAGTGGCAGTACGTGTTGAGCGGCCAGCTCAGCGTCACCCTGTTTGGCTCAAAAGGGCGCTGGCGCCAGGAGGTGCTGAACCAGGGAGACGTCGGGTATATCCCGCAGGGCTTCGGCCACTCGATCGAGAACCTTGGTGCGGACAAGGCCCGGATCCTGATCGTCTTCAACAGCGGCCACTACCAGACCATCGACCTGTCGCAGTGGATTGCCGGCAACCCGGTCGATGTTCTTTCGACCAATTTCGGCCAGGACCCGTCGGTGTTCGAGGGCTTCCCCCGCAAGGACGTGTTCATGACGAAATAGGCCGACGGTCTGGTGCGTCTGGCTCGGGCACCGGGCTCTCCACGCGATGGGTCGCGCTTGCCGAGCCCGTCCCCGGCGCGATAAGCCTCGCGGACATCCCTCGCGGCCCGCCAAGCGGTCCTCGCGCATCCGGAGAATGGCCCCGTGAAACTCACTGACTTCAGCGCCCTGACCTTTGACTGCTACGGCACCCTGATCGACTGGGAGACCGGCATCCTCGCCGGGTTGCGGCCACTTGCGGCACGGACAGGCGACCAGCTCGGCGACGACGTCATCCTTGCGGCTTTCGGCCGGAACGAGGCGGCGCAGGAGGCCGAGACGCCCGACATGATCTATTCCCAACTGCTCGGCGTGGTCTTCGGGCGGATCGCCCGGGACTGGGGCCTGACGGTCACCGCCGAGGAGGCGGCCCGCTTCGGCGCCTCGATCCCTGACTGGCCTGCCTTTCCGGACACGGCGGATGCGCTCCGCTACCTCAAGCAGCACTACAAGCTCGGCATCCTCTCCAACGTCGATCGCCGGAGCTTCGCCGGCAGCAACCAGAGACTCGGGGTCACGTTCGACTGGATCATGACGGCCGAGGACATCGGCTCCTACAAGCCTTCGCCACGAAACTTCGAGTACATGATCGAGACGCTTGCGAGGGACGGCGTCGAGAAGGCGAAGATCCTCCACACTGCGGAGAGCCTCTTCCACGATCACCTCCCGGCCAATCGCTTCGGCCTTGCCTCGTGCTGGATCTTCCGCCGCCACGACAAGGAGGGTTTTGGCGCCACCTCGCGACCGGCAGAAATGCCGCGGATCGATTTCCGCTTCAACAGCCTCGGGGACATGGCCGACGCCCACCGCAAGGAGACGGGTGGCGCGAGCCCGGGGACGTGATATTGTCTGATAATTCCCCCGACTCTCAGCGAAGCAGATGACGATGACCAAGGTATACGACCTCGACACTCCCTCAGTGACGATCGACCTCGACCGGCTTGAGAAGAATATCAAGCGCGTCCAGGAGATGGTTTCGGCCAAGGGCATGAAGAACCGCCCGCACATCAAGACCCACAAGATCCCGGACATCGCCAAGATGCAGCTGGCGGCGGGCGCATCGGGCCTCACCTGCCAGAAGCTGAGCGAGACCGAGGTGTTCGTCGACGCGGGGCTGACCGACGATATCCTGATCACCTTCGACATCGTCGGCGAGAAGAAGACCGAACACCTGATGCGGCTCGCCGATCGCGTCAACAAGCTCACGGTCGTCGCCGACAACGAGACGGTCGTGCGCGGCCTGTCCGAGGCGGGCGTGCGCCATGGCAAGGACGTGCCGATCCTGATCGAGTGCGACGTCGGCTTCGGCCGCAACGGCGTGCAGAGCCCGGAAGCCGCGCTATCGCTGGCGCGGTTGGCGATGAACCTGCCACGGGTCAAGTTCGAGGGCGTGATGGCATTTCCGACGGTGGGGGAAAAGGCGGTCTCCTTCCTCAGCGGTGCGCTCGAGCTGTTCAAGGCGGAAGGCATCCCGGTGCCGGTGGTCTCGGGCGGCGGCACCCCGGCGCTGCTGAGCCTTGGCGACTTCCCGATGGTCACCGAGCACCGGCCCGGAACCTACGTCTTCAACGACGTGATGATGGTGCACTCAGGCATCGCGACCTGGGACGACTGCGCGCTGACGGTGCGGGCGACCGTGGTGAGCCTGCCGACCGGAGATCGCGGCATCATCGACGCGGGCTCGAAGGCGCTGACCCGCGAGCAGTACTACGTCAAGAACTTCGGCAAGGTGGTCGAGTATCCCGGGGCGGTGGTCAACAACATGTCGGAGGAACACGGCATGATCGATTTCTCCGGCTCCGAGACGCGGCCGAAGGTCGGCGACGTGATCAACATCATCCCCAACCACTGCTGCGTCTGCATCAACATGCACGACAAGGTGTTCGGTATTCGCGGCGAGGATGTAGAGATCGAGTGGCCGGTTGCCGCGCGCGGCAAGCTGACCTGATCGCAGGCCGGCGATGAGCCTCGCCCATCGCTTCGGTCTCACCGGCAAGGCGGCCCTGGTCACCGGCGCCCGCCGCGGCCTGGGTCGCGCGATCGCGGTGGCGCTGGCCGAAGCGGGGGCGGACGTGGTCGGCCTCGGGCCGAACCCGATGCCAGAAACCGCCGCGGCGGTGGCGGACACCGGCCGGCGCTTCGCCGAAGTCCGTATCGACCTCAGCGCCAACCCTGACATCGATGCTGCGATGGCGGACGCCTTCAATCAGTTCGGACGCATCGACATCCTCGTCAACAACGCCGGGATCATCCGCCGCGCCGACCTCCTCGATTACGGCGAGGCGGACTGGGACGTGGTGATGGACGTCAACCTCAAGAGCCTGTTCTTTCTGTCGCAGGCCGCGGCGCGGCATATGATCGACGGCCGGGTGCCGGGGCGGATCATCAACATCGGCTCGCTCCTGTCGTTCCAGGGCGGCATCCGGGTGCCCGCCTACACCGCGGCGAAGCACGCCGTAGCGGGATTGACGCGCGCGCTCGCCAACGAGCTCGCTCCGCACCACATCACGGTCAACGCGATCGCGCCGGGCTACATGGTCACCGACAACACCGAACCGCTCCGCAGCGACCCCGAACGCTCGGCGCAGCTCCTTGCCCGCATACCGCTGGGACGCTTCGGCGAGGCGGACGAGGTGGCGACGGCGGTCCTGTTCCTTGCCGCGCCGGGATCGTCCTACGTCACAGGCGCGGTCGTTTCAGTCGATGGCGGCTGGATGGCGCGTTAGGAGGCATGGCAGGACCGGCAAAGGGGACCGTCCGCTTGCGATCCGCGCTGGGTCACCATACATCGCAAAAGCGCTCGAATCGGTTGACTTCAAGAGACGATTGCCGGAATCCTCTCTTATCCGCGCCGTCCACCAGACGAGCGCCGCGCACGCTATTGTAATTTTCTTGGACAGTCAGAGGAGACAGCAGCCATTCGCAGACCCTACAGAGCCCCGCCGCCCGCCGCCAAGGATGGTCCGCGGATCAATGAAGAAATCCGGGTCGCCCAGGTCCAGTTGATCGACGATCAGGGCGCCAATCTCGGCCCAACGCCCATCGAGCAGGCGCTCCAGATGGCCGCTGAAGCGGGCATGGACCTGGTCGAGATCGCCCCCAATTCCGTTCCCCCTGTCGCCAAGATCCTCGACTACGGCCGTTACAAGTTCCAGGCCCAGAAGAAGGCGGCCGAGGCACGGAAGAAGCAGAAGACGGTCGAGATCAAAGAGATCAAGATGCGGCCGAACATCGACGTCCACGACTACGAGGTGAAGATGCGCTCTGTGCGCCGCTTCTTCGAAGAGGGCGACAAGGTGAAGGTGACCCTTCGCTTCCGTGGGCGCGAGATGGCGCATCAAGACCTTGGTGTGAAGCTGCTCGACCGCGTCAAGGAAGAAACGGCGCCGATCGCCAAGGTCGAGGCCGAACCGCGGCTCGAAGGCCGCCAGATGACCATGGTGCTGGCGCCGCGCTGATCCCGCGGCTCCATAGCACCGTGTTCCGCAGCGGGTCGGCTCGACCCGCACCGCGGAGAAAGGCCGCCATCAACGCTTGGTATTCTCCGACTCGTCCCCGCACAGGCGGGGACGAAGGCGTGTGGGTTCAAGACGCAGGTGACATCCGTGTCATCCCGGCCACGTCCCCTCCCGCCAGAGCGCCGCAAGGCCATCGCGGTAGGTCGGAAAACGGAGTTCCACGCCAAGTTCGTTCCGGATGCGCCGGTTGGAAATGCGGCGATTGCCCTCATAGAAGCTCCGCGCCATCGGTGAGAGGGCCGCCTCGGCATAGGGCACTTCGGGCGGCGGCGGTACGCCCATCAGATGCGCCGCGTAGGCGACGACATCCTGCGGAGCGGCGGGCTCGTTGTCGCAGACGTTGTAGATGCGCGCTGCGGGTTGCGCGATCGCTGCGGTCAGAGTGGCGGCGATGTCGGCGACATGGATACGGTTGAACACCTGGCCGGCCTTGACGATGCGGTGGGCCTTGCCCTCGGCGAGCTTGACCAGCGGATTGCGTCCTGGCCCATAGATGCCGGCGAGGCGGAATATGCCGACCGGCAGCGCCCGACGCGCCCCGAGGTTGGACCATTCCGACTCGGCTGCGATACGCCCGGCAGCGCGGGTGATGCGCGGATCGGGCGGCGTCTCTTCGTCGATCCACGCCCCGCCATGGTCACCGTAAACGCCGACGGTCGAAAGATAGCCAGCCCAGGAAAGGCCGGGCGCCGCGGCGATGGCCTCCCCATAGGCGGCGAGCACGCGATCCCCGGCGTCGCCCTGTGAAATCGTGACGAGGAGATGGGAAGCGTCGTGAACTGCCGCAGCAATTTCGCGGGAGGGCGTCACACCGTCGAAGATCAGCGCCTCAATTCCCTCGGAGCGCAACGCTGACGCCTTCTCAACGCTGCGAACGGTGCCGGCGATGGTCGCGCCGGCGTCGCGCATCGAGCGCGCGAAAGCCAGGCCCGTGTAACCGAGGCCGAAGACGAAGAAACGCAGGGGCCGGGCGTCCGGAGGCGATGACAGCGGCAAGGTCCTACCTGTTCTTCCAATCGAACTCGTCGACCTCGAGCCGGCCGATCTTCAGACGATCGATGCGAGCCTCGCGGGCGCTGAAGCGCCCGACCGCAAGCCGGCCGATGGCGAGCGCTCCGACGGCCAGCGCCCCGAATGCCAGGGCGCCCAGGGCGATGGCACCGACAGCCGAGGCGCGGGTTGCGGTGGCGGAACGGTGGGGAGGCGGGCGGACTGGAGCAACGGGCATGCGCTCCCGGTCTGCTTCGCCGGCTGCAGGGTCATGGGCCGAGGTCATTCCATTCCTCCTCGACGGTGGGATCGGTGTCGGGGCGCTGCCTGATCCGTGCCGCCCGGGCCGCGGCAGGATCGAGCGCATTCAGAGCCCAGATCGCGGCGCCGCGGACCACAGGCGTCGCGTCGCCGAGCAGCGCAATGACCTGTGGCACGAACCCGGGATCGCCTGAGTTGCCGATGGCGATCAGGGTGTTGCGGACGAAGCGGTCGCGGCCGATGCGCTTGATCGGCGCGCCGGAAAAGCGGGCCCGGAACGCGGCATCGTCGAGGGCGGCCAGATCGGCGAGAGGCGGGGCGGCGAGGTCACTCCGGGCCGCGAGCTTCGCTTCGCGCGTCGCTTGCGCATACTTGTTCCAGGGGCAGACCGCGAGGCAATCGTCGCAGCCGTAGATTCGATTGCCCATGGCGGCGCGGAACGCGCGGGGGATCGGTCCCGTGTGCTCGATGGTGAGGTAGGAAATGCAGCGCCGGGCGTCGAGCCGGTACGGCGAGGGAAATGCCTTGGTCGGGCAGATATCGAGGCAGGCGCGGCATGAGCCGCAGTGGTCGCTCTCCGGCGCGTCAGCCGGCAGCTCGGCGTCCGTGAGAATGGCGCCGAGAAACAGCCACGAGCCGAAGTCGCGGCTGACGAGGTTGGTGTGCTTGCCCTGCCAGCCAATGCCGGCGGCCGCCGCGAGCGGCTTTTCCATGAGCGGCGCGGTATCGACAAAGACCTTGACCGCGCTGCCGGTACGGGATGCGAAACGGCCCGCAATGGTTTTGAGACGGCCCTTGATCAGGTCGTGATAGTCGCGGTTGCGAGCGTAGACCGAGATGGTCGCGCGGTCGCGTCGGGCGAGTGATGCGAGGGGATCGTCTTGAGGGCCGTAGTTGAGGCCGAGCATGACGACCGATCGAACCTCGGACCACAGCGCATGGGGCGCGGCGCGGCGCTCGGCGGTGTCGGCCAGCCAGGTCATCGAGCCGTGGAACTCCTCGGCAAGGAACCGGGCGAGGCGGGGCGCGGTCTCAGGCGCCGCATCGGGCTTGGTGACCCGGACGACGTCAAAGCCTTCCCTCGTCGCGTCGGCGAGGAGAGCGGCTTTCAGAAGTCGAGATCGGCGTAGTGGGTCGCCGGCCGGGTGCCGCGGATGGCGTCGGCGAGGATCGGCCGGAAGCTCGGCCGCGACTTGACCCGGGCGTACCACTGTTTCGCCATTGTGTCTTCCTCCCATGGCACCTCGCCAAGGTAGTCGATCGTCGAAAGGTGCGCCGCGGCGGCAAGGTCGGCTGCCGTCATCGTGCGCCCGGCAAGACAATTCCGCCGCGCCACCAGGTAGCCGATGTAGCGCAGATGATAGCGGATATTGAGCTTTCCGGCACGAATCGCGGCTCCGTCGGGCGGGCCGCCGTTGCCGCGGGGGGCGTTGCGCTTGAACACCTTCTCGTCGACGAGGTAGGCGGTGACCTCCTGCTCGAACTTGTCGAGGAACCACGAGACCAGTCGTCGCACCTCGGCGCGCTCCCGTGGCGTTTCGGGCATCAGCGTGGCTTCGCCGAGGCGATTGCCGCGGGTCTCAAACAGGTACTCCGCGATTGTTGCTGCGCCAACGATGGCGCCGTCGGTCTCGTCGACCAGGACGGGCAGGGTTCCTGCGGGGTTGAGGGTGAGAAAGTCTTCGTCGCGCTCGTACGGGTGGCGTTCGACAAGGTCGACCGATTCCCCGTACTCGGCGAGGACGAGGCGCACGTATCGCGAGCCGGCGGAGAGTGGATAGCTATGAAGAACTGGCATCACGCGGGAGGTCTTGTGGCCCCCGTTTCGGACAGAACGACTACGATTCGGGTATAGAGCCGGCCCGCGGCAGGAACAAGGCGATTCGCCGAAAACGGGGTTGGAGGAGGCATGGACCTCAAGACGATCATAGACGCCCTTGTCCTCGGGATCGTCGAGGGCGTCACGGAGTTTCTGCCGGTTTCGTCGACGGCCCACCTTTTGCTCGTCGGCAAGCTGCTCGGCTTCGACAACGCCGGAAAGGCGTTCGAAGTGCTGATCCAGTTCGGAGCGATTCTCGCGCTCCTGTCGGTGTATGCGGGCCGCCTGTGGAACCTGGTCGTTGCGCTACCGAGCCGCCCCAAGGCGCGGCGCTTTGCAGTTGGCGTGATCGTCGCTTTTCTGCCGGCGGCGATCGTCGGCGTCCTCCTCCACGACTACATCACGCGGGTGCTGTTCGAATCGGTAACGCTAATCTCGATCATGCTGATTCTCGGCGGCATCGTGCTTCTGTTCATCGACCGGCTGCCGATCAGGCCGCGGTATGCCGACATCATGAACTATCCGATGGCCACCTATCTCGGCATCGGCCTGTTCCAGTGCCTCGCCCTGATCCCCGGCGTGTCGCGCTCCGGGGCGACCATCGTCGGGGCGATGCTGCTCGGCAGCGAGAAGCGGGCGGCGGCGGAGTTCTCGTTCTTCCTTGCCATGCCGACGATGCTCGGCGCGTTCGTCTACGACCTCTGGAAGAACATCGACGTGATCGATGCGAGCGCGGCCGGGGTGATCGCGATCGGCTTCGTTGCCGCCTTCATATCGGCGGTGATCGTGGTCAAGACCTTCCTCGGCTTCGTCAGCCGCCACGGGTTTGCGCCCTTCGGCTGGTGGCGCATCGTGGTGGGCATTCTCGGGCTGGTCGCCGTGTTCTTCTTCACCGGTCCGAGCGAGGCGCCGGCTGTGACGCCAGAAGCGCCCGCCGTCGTTGAGCCGGCAACCCCAGAGACGACCCAGACCGCGCCGCAGCCTCCCGGAGACGATGCGCTGGGAGACCTGATCCGCGAACAGGGGCAGCAGTAGCTTCTAGGCGATGGACGAACGCGCGCGCTTCCAGCGCCTGATCGCTGCCGGGCGGCCGGGGCTGGTCGAGAGCCTCCGCTGATCGCTCGCCTCAGACGGTCTGGCGCTCGTACTCGCCCGTGACGCGGAAGCGGGAGAGGTAAGACGGCAGCACCGCCTCGATCGTGGTCGGCTCGATGCCGAAGGACCGAATCGTCCGATTCTCGGCGACTGCCGCCTCGGAGACGAGGTTGTCGACCCGAAGCAGGCGGACCTGGTCGAATGTCAGCATCTTGCCCGGCAGGTGCTGAAGCACCGCGCCGAGGACGCTGGCGCCGCCCCACGGAATCGGCAGAAGCAAGCGCTTCCGGCCGATCGTCTCCAGGATGATCTCCGTGCAATCGCGGAAGGTGCGGACTTCGGGTCCGCCAAGCTCGTAGGTGGTGCCGGGCCTGGCCTTGCTCTCGATCGCGTCCGCGATCGCCTGGGCGACGTCACCGGCAAAGACGGGCTGGAAACGTGTCTTGCCGCCGCCGATCAAGGGAAGGAACGGCGACATCCGCGCCATGCCGGCGAAGCGGTTGAAGAAATGGTCCTCCGGCCCGAACATCAGCGAGGGCCGCATCACCACCGATTCCGGCAGGGTCTCGTAGACGGCCGCCTCGCTCTCCGCCTTGCCGCGGCCATAGGCGCTGGGCGACTCCGGATCGGCACCGATCGCCGAGACATGGATGATCCGGTCGAGCCCAACGCCGCGGGCGGCCTCGGCTACGGCGCGTGCGCCGAAGACATTGACCGTGTCGATGGTCTGGCGACCGGAATTGTTCATGACCGCGACCAGGTTGACCACGGCATCCGCGCCCTGCACCGCGCGGTCGACCGACCAGCGGTAGCGGAGATTGGCCTGGATGGGCTGGACCCAGCCGACCATGCCGAGCGGCTGAAGGTGGCCGGCGAGGTCCGGACGGCGCACCGCGGCGCGCACCCGCCAGCCGCGCTTGAGCAGCGCCCGCACGACATGGCGGCCGAGAAAGCCGGATCCGCCGAATACCGTCACCAGCCCCTTGTCGGCGAGCGCTATGGCCATGTCGTCCTTGTCCCTTCGGGAGTTCCTGCCGCTGTGTAACCTCGCCGGGAAGGGACGGCAAGCCGGGAAGCCGCGCCGAGCAGGTCCGCCCGGTCGCAGGCTCAGGCTCCGGCTACATCACCGGGACGAAGCGCTCGCCTTCGAGGCGGGAGAGGACCCCGCTCTTGATGCCGAAGCGGAAACCCTGAAGTTGCAGCGTGCCGGCGCCCACCGCATCCTTGATCCAGGGGAAGGTCAGGAGGTTGGCGAGCGAGAGCTTCACCACCTCCTCCTCGCAGTGGGTCAAGGCCGCGTCGCCCGAGACATTGCCGGGCAGCGCCATCAGCGCCGGGGCGGCGAGCTTCATCCACGGCTCGACGAAGTCCTTGGCCTCCGCCGGCGCGCCTTCCAGCATCACGCGAACACCCCCGCACTGGGCATGGCCCAGCACGACGATGCGGGCAACCTTGAGGACGCGCACCGCATATTCGAGCGCGGCACTGGTGCCGTGGTAGCCGGCATCGGGCTGATAGGGCGGGACGAGGCCGGCAACGTTGCGGACGACGAACAGCTCACCTGGCGCCGCGCCGAAGACGCGCTCCGGGGCCACGCGCGAATCAGAGCACGCGATGACCATTGTGGCCGGGCTCTGGCCTTCGCGGGCCAGGGCCTCGAAGCGGCTGCGTTCTGCCGGCCAGGCGTCTGTACGGAACTGGCGATAGCCGTCGAGCAGGGTCTTCATCTCTCGCATGCCCCATCGGTGACGTCGGTCGGAGAGACATGGAGCGCCCGTGACCCTCTGTCGAGCCCCTGTTTCGGGTCGATTTGACCGGCCGGGGCGGGGGTGCGACACCCGGTAGATCGAAATGACAGGGCCACCCCGCCATGCCGCTTCGCCTGACCTTTCACGGTGCGTCCCGGTGCGTCACCGGCTCGTGCTTTCGACTCGAAACCGATCGCGGCCAACTCCTCGTCGATTGCGGGCTGTTTCAGGGGCCGAAGACGGAGAAGGAGCTCAACTACCGGCCGTTTCCGTTCGACCCGGCCAAGCTCGATGCGGTCATCCTCAGCCACGCCCATATCGACCACGCCGGCCTCCTGCCCAAGCTGGTGCGGCACGGTTACCGCGGACCGATCCACGCCACGGCGGCGACGCGCGACCTTGCGGCGGTTATGCTGCCGGACTCGGCCTACATCCAGGAAACGGAGGTCGAGCAGCTCAACCGCCGCAATGCGCGGCGGAAGAAGCCGCCTGTCGAGCCGATCTACCGCATGGCCGATGCCATGCGCACGATCGAGCTGTTTGAGGACGCCGCTTACGACACCTGGTTCGAGCCGCTGCCGGGGGTGCGCGCACGGTTCTGGAATGCCGGCCACCTGCTCGGTTCGGCGTCGATCGAGGTGGAGGCGAAGGACGGGGAGCGGACCGTCCGGTTGCTGTTTTCGGCAGATATCGGCCCGGACTACAAGCTGCTCCAGCCCGATCCGACCGGTCCGAGCGGCCTCGACTACATTCTCTGCGAAGGCACCTATGGTGATCGCGATCGCATCGACGCCACCGAAGAAGGCCGTCGGTCGGCGCTCCGCGACGAGGTGCGGGCCGCGATGCGCCCGAAGGGCGCACTGCTGATCCCGTCTTTCGCGGTCGAGCGGGCGCAAGAGCTGATCAGCGACCTCGTGCAACTGATGCGCGAGGGGGCAATCCCCGAGATTCCGATCTATGTCGATTCCCCCCTCGCCCAGAAGGCGACCGAGGTCTTTGCCGGGCACGCCCACGAACTGGAGGGCGGCGAAGAACTGGTGCGGGGACTGCACTCGAGGAACGTGCGGTTTACCCAGACGGTGGAGGAGAGCAAATCCCTCGACCGACTCAGTGATTTCCATATCGTCATCGCCGCGAGCGGCATGTGCGACGCCGGCCGAATCCGCCACCGTCTCAAGAACTGGATCTGGCGGGAGGAGGCAACGGTGCTGCTGGTCGGCTTCCAGGCCCAGGGGACGCTCGGCCGTATCCTCAAGGACGGGGCGGACGAGGTCCGCATCCAGGGCGACACATTCGCCGTCAGGGCGCGAGTGCGGTCGCTCGACCTCTATTCGGGCCACGCCGACGGGCCGCAACTCGCGGCTTGGGTGAAGGAGCGCTTGCCGCTCCGCCACCAGCTCTTCCTGATCCACGGCGAGGAGCCGGCGCTCGAGGGTCTCGCGGCGCGGGTCGCGTCGCTGGTCGACCCGGCCAGGATTGTCATGCCGTCGATCGACCAGAGCTTCGTGCTCACGCCGCAGGGCGCGCGGGCGCTGACCCCGACCGAGCCGCCGCGGGTCGCGGCCGACGCCGTCGCCCGGCTCGACTGGCACAACGACGTGTCGAAGCTGATCCTCGACATCAACGATGCCCTGTCCGATGCGACCGACGACAAGGCGCGAGGCGTGCTCATCCGGCGGCTCCGCCGCGCCCTTGAAGGCGAGGCCGGCCGCCGCGCCGAAGCGTGAGGCAACCGGCCGGAGCGGGCTACCGCGGAAGCTTCCTCCGGCCGGTCAGCCAGGCAAGGAAGCCTAGGACCGCGAGCACTGCCACCGGGCCGAAGAAGATCACCAGAAACTGAGCCAGGGTCATGGCAGTCGGGCTCCGAAAACCAGTCGTCCGCCGTGACTATATAGAAGGCGTGCGCCTCCATGGCATTCACCAGTGTCGCAACGGCGGACGAATTGATGGACTTCCATCAGCCCTTGGCGGCGACCACCATGATCTCGACGAGGAAGGCTGGGGTAGCGAGCTTGGCCTCGACGGTGGCGCGGGCGGGGGTGTTGCCGGGCGACACCCAGGTATCCCAGACCGAGTTCATCTCCGCGAAACTCCCGATGTCGCTGAGCCAGATGTTGGTCGACAGGAGTTTCGACTTGTCGGTTCCGGCGGCAGCGAGCAGGGCATCGATCTTGGCGAGGACTTGCCTGGTTTGTCCCGCGACGGATTGCGAGGTGTCGTCGGCGACCTGGCCGGCGAGGTAGACGGTATTGCCGTGGACAACAGCCTGACTCATGCGCGGGCCGCTCTGGTGACGTTCGATTGCCATGGTGTGCTCCTCGAGAATGACGTTCGCCGCAGGGCATAGCACGACGACCGCCGATGTTGCCAAGCCGGTTCGGGTGCCGGGTCGACGCGGTCCTGCAGCTATACTATAGAAGTCGGCCGCAACCGGATGGACAGCTTCCTCGCCGGGCCGCGGAAAGATCAGTGAGGGCGAAAGCCGCAACGGCATGCGATGACAGAGGTAGTGCGCCCCATCACCCCGGTCATTCTTTGCGGCGGCGCCGGCACGCGGCTGTGGCCGCTGTCGCGCGAGACGCGCCCCAAGCCGCTCCTGCCCCTGGTGGGCGGCACGTCCACGTTTGCCGCGACGCTTACCCGCGTCGCCGACGACCGGATCTTCTCGGCGCCGCTGATCGTCGCCAATCGCGACCAGCGCCACATGCTCGCCGCGGCGATGGGCGAAGCGGGGGCGCTAGGGCAGCTCCTGCTCGAGCCCGACGCCCGCGACACCGCGGCAGCGATCGCCGCAGCCGTCGTTTTCGCCGCAAAACGCGACCCGAACGCGCTGCTCCTGTTCCTGGCTGCCGACCACCATATCGACGATACCGAGGGCTTCCGGCGGACGGTCGCGGCCGCAGCCGGAGCGGCCGAGGCGGGCCGGATCGTCACGTTCGGAGTTCGGCCAGGCCATCCGGCGACCGGCTACGGCTATATCGCCCGTGGCGCGGCGCTCCCCGATGCCGATGGCGTGTCCGAAGTCGCCGCTTTCGTCGAGAAACCGGACGCCGCCACCGCCGGGCGTCATGTTGCGGCCGGCTACCTGTGGAACAGTGGCAACTTCCTGATGACGGCGCAGGCCGGGCTCGCCGAATTCGCTGCCCACGCCCCCGACGTCCTCGCCACCGCTACGGCGGCGGTCGAGGCTGCCGAGACCGGGCCGGACGGCGCCACCCTGCTCGGCAAGGTTTTCGGCAGCGCGCGCCGCATCTCCTTCGACCACGCGGTAATGGAGAAGACCGCGCGCGCGGCCGTGATCGATGCGGCCTTCGACTGGTCGGATCTCGGCACCTGGGATTCGGTCTGGGCGGCGGTCTGGAAGGACGCCGAGGGCAACGCCGTACAAGGGGATGCAACTCTGGTCGCGGCATCGGGCAACTTCGTCTCGACCGACCGGCCGACGATCGGCCTCCTCGGGGTCGACGACCTCGTGGTGGTGGCGAGCGACGACACCGTGCTCGTCGCGCCGCGAAGCCGCTCGGACGAGGTGAAGACTCTGGTCTCGGCGATCAAGGCCAAGCCGGAGGCGGTTATCGGCGACTACGCCCGCCACTACCGGCCCTGGGGCTACTATCAGTCGATCGACCTCGGCCCGGCGCACCAGGTCAAGCGGCTGGTGGTGAGTCCTGGCCAGCGCCTGTCGTTGCAGAAGCACCGTCATCGCTCCGAGCACTGGACGGTGGTGGAAGGCGCGGCCGAGGTGACCATTGACGGCCGGGTGATCGTGCTCCGGCCCAACGAATCCACCTACATTCCGCTCGGCGCCGTTCACCGCGCCGCCAACCGCGGCGAAACCACGCTCACCATCATCGAGGTGCAGTGCGGCGACTATCTCGGCGAGGACGACATCATCCGCTTCGAGGACGACTACGGGCGGGTGTCGAGCGACCATGTCCCGCCGCCGCGGCGGTGACGCGACGGCTTCAGCCCGGGTAGCAGCCGCGAGCGCGGGCGAGCCGCTGTACCAGCGCTAGCACCGTGTCGATGGTGGGGGTCGGCAGGCCGGTCAGCCGTCCGAGCTCCTGCACGGCGGTGACCAGCGCATCGATCTCCATGGGGCGACCGCGCTCGAGGTCCTGAAGCATCGAAGTGCGGTGCGCGCCGACGCTGGCGGCCCCGGCAATGCGCTTGTCGACGGTGATCGGGAAACGGACGCCGAGGGCTTCACCGACGGCTTGAGCCTCGACCATCATGGCGCGGGCGACGGCACGCGTGCCATCGTCGGCAATGATGTCGGCCAGCGTACTGTCGGTCAGCGCCGAGATCGGGTTGAACGAGAGATTGCCCCACAGCTTGACCCAGATCTCGCTGCGGATATCGGTGCGCACCGGGGCCTGCAGGCCGGCGGCGATCATCTCCTCGGCAAGGCGGGTGGCGCGTTCGCTCTTCTCGCCCGAGGGCTCGCCGAGCGATATGCGGGTGCCATAGCCGTGGCGGATGACGCCCGGGGCCTCGACTTCGGCGGCAATGTATACGGCGGTGCCGATGGCCCGCTCCGGGCCGAGCGCCGCGGCAATGACGCCGCCAGGATCGACAGCCTCGATGCGCTTGCCGTCATGAGGGCCGCCGTGGCGGTGGAAATACCACCACGGAATCCCGTTCTGCATGGTGACGACCGCGGTCTCGGGGCCGATCAGCGGCATGACGGCGGGCAGGGCCGGCGCCACTGAATGCGCCTTCATGGTGAGGACCACGTAGTCCTGTACGCCGAGTTCGGCAGCGTCGGCGCTGGCGCGGACGGAATAGGTGGCGTCACTCTCGCCCTCAATGAGGCGGAGACCATTCGTGCGGAGCGCCGTCAGGTGCTCGCCGCGAGCGACGAGGGAAAGGTCGACGCGGCCCGCCGCGGCGAGCTTTGCGGCGAGGTGACCGCCGATCGCGCCGGCGCCGAAGACCGCAATGCGCATCAGGCGAGCCCGAGCTTCTGGGCGAGGCCGATCCTCTGCAGCTTGCCAGTGGCACCTTTTGGGATCTCGTCGAGGATGACGATCTTCCGCGGTACTTTGAAGTCGGCGAGGCGGGTGGCGCAGAAGGAGCGGATATCGCGCTCGGTGGCGGTTTCGCCTTCGCGGAGGACGACGGCGGCGGCGACCTCTTCGCCGAGCTTGTCGTGCGGCATGGCGAAGGTGACGACCTGGGCGACGGCAGGGCAATCCATGATCACTTCGTCGACCTCCCGCGGCGAGATCTTCTCGCCGCCGCGGTTGATGATCTCCTTGAGCCGGCCGGTGACGCGGACGTAGCCGTCGGCATCGATCGTGCCCTGGTCGCCGGTGTGGAACCAGCCATGGGCGAAGGCGGAGGCATTGGCGTCGGGGTTGGCTTCGTAGCCGGCGGTGACGTTGGGCCCCCGGATGACGATCTCGCCAACCAGATCCGGCCCGAGCATGGCGCCGTTCTCGGCCATGATCCCCACCTCGGGCCCGGCCGCGATGCCGACGCTGCCGGGTTTCCGGGTCGAGGGCGGCAGCGGGTTCGAGGCCATCTGGTGGGCGGCCTCCGTCATGCCGTAGGACTCGACCACCGGGCAGCCGAACAGGGCCTCAAGCTCGGCCATGACCTGCGGTGGCAGCGAGGCGGAGGAGGAGCGGATGAAACGCAGCTTTGCCGCCGCAACCGCCTCGGGGTTGCGGGCGGCGCGGGCTAGGATGGCCTGGTGCATGGTCGGCACGGCCGTGTACCAGGTCGGCTGCGCTTCGGAGAGCCAGGCGAAGAAGCGGAGCGCATTGAAGCCCGGTGTGCAGTAGGTACTGCCGCCGGCCGCCAGCGAGGCGAGCACTGCCGCGATCAGGCCATGGATGTGGAACAGCGGCATGATGTTGAGGCAGCGGTCGTCCGGGGTCAGCGCCAGCGTCTGGCCGATATGGGCGGCCGAGGCGGCGAGGTTAGCATGGCTGAGAGGAACGAGCTTCGGCCGTGAGGTGGTGCCCGAGGTGTGAAGGAGAAGTGCGGTGTCGCCGTCTTCGGCGAGTTCCGGCCGCACCACGGTGCCGCTCTTGTGACCGTCGAGGGTGAATTGGCCGGCGGGTCCGTCGGCATCCGGCGTCAGCCGCAGGATGGCTATGCCGCGACGGCCTGCGACGGTCACTGCCGGGCCATCTTCGCCTGACAGGACGATGAGTGCCTTGGCGCCGATGTCGCTGAGGTAAAAGTCGAACTCGTCCTCACGATAGGCTGGGTTGAGCGGGGCGGTCGTGGCCGTCGCGGCGACGGCAAGGAATGCGGTCGCCATCTCCGGGCCGTTGGGGAGGACAATGGCGACGCGATCGCCCCGGCCGATGCCGGCAGCGTTGAGTCGCGCGGCGGTGTCGGCGATCAGCGCGCGAAGGCCGCCGTGGGTGAGTGGCGGACGATCCGGTGCGAGGATGGCCGGGGCCTGATCACGGCCCGGCGCGATCCGATCGATGATGCTGGTCATTCCAATTCCTCCGCCGGGGCCGTTGCCCAACCGACGTCGTCGCTGGCGCGACGCCGCGGCTTTGGGCGGCTATAATCCCGGATGAAACGCAAACGATGGGAGGGGCATCATGGACGCTCGCGACGAAAAGGCAACCGGCGCCGGCGCCGCGCTTCCTTTCGACCAGGCAAAGCTTGACGTACTGCTCGAGCAGGCGGGGATCGACGTTCTCGTCGCTTCCTCGAAGCACAACGTCCAGTATCTGGTGGGCGGAACCTATCGCTTCTTCTTCTTCTCGCATTTCGACGCGATCGGCCTGTCCCGCTACCTGCCGCTGCTGGTCTACGTGCGGGGGCGACCGGAGGACGCGGCCTATGCCGGTAACCCGATGGAAAACTACGAGCGCGCCCTCGGCAAGTTCTGGATGCCGGAGTTCCTGCCGACCTGGGGATCGCAAGGCGCGATGGGCGCGGTGATCGAGCGGCTGAAGAAGCTCGGCAAGGAGAACGCGACGATCGGAGTCGAACGCGCCTTCCTGCCGGCGGACGCCGAGGAAATGCTGCGTGGTGCCCTGCCGTCGGCGCGGATCGTCGACGCCACGGTCGCGCTCGAACGGTTGCGGGCCCAAAAGACGCCGGAGGAACTCGACTTCCTCCGCGCGGCATCGAACGGCGTGGTCGATTCGATGCTTGCGGCGGTGGCGAGCCACGGCCGTCCCGGCGTCACCAAGCTCGATATGGTCGAGGCGCTGCGGCGCGAGGAGGTCTCAAGGGGCCTCACTTTCGAATATTGCCTGATCACCTGCGGCACCAGCCTCAACCGGGCGCCGTCGGACCAGGCGTGGCGCGAGGGCGAGCCGATGTCGATCGACTCCGGCGGCAACTACCGCGGATATATCGGCGACCTCTGCCGGATGGCGGTCATGGGCGAGCCCGATGCCGAACTGCAGGACTTGCTCGCCGAGATCGACGCGATCCAGCAGGCGGCGCGCACACCGATCCGGGCAGGGGCGCGGGGCGGCGACATCTTTGCCGCGGCCGGGGAGGTGCTGCGGATGTCCCCCAACGGCAACCTCCTCGACTTCGTCGCGCACGGCATGGGACTGATCTCCCACGAGGCGCCGCGGCTCACCGGTTCAGGGCCGGTTCCCTATCCCGGCGACGACGCCGACCGGCCGCTCGAGGCCGGCATGGTGCTGTCGATCGAGACGACGCTGCCGCACCCCCGGCGCGGCTACATCAAGATCGAGGACACGGTCGCCGTCACCGAGACCGGCTGGGAGGCCTTCGGCGACCACGGCCGCGGCTGGAACGTGGCGGGCTGAGGCGTGGCTACTTGATCGTCACCGTCGCGCGGAACGGGCCGTAGGCGTTGTCCGCCATCAGATCGGGCGTGAAACCCAGGATGTAGGTCCCGGTCGCCTTCAACGGGATGCTGTTGGGGATGCCCGGTCCGTCGCTGCTGCCATCGGGATAGGTGATCAGCGAGCGAGCGTCCGGTCCCTGGAAGGACCAGGTCAACGTCTGCCCGGCCCGTGCGGCGAGGCTGTAGTAGCAGCACTCGACGTTCTGCTTCAGCTCGTGCACCAGGGTGATGGTATCAGTGCCGGGCTTCATTTCGACCGGGATCGGGCAGGCCTCTGCCCCAGCGTCGCAGGCAAGCGCTGCTCCCGGGCCGAGGGCGCTCGCAAGCGCTGCGGCGGCGGCAATCAAGGTCTTCGACATGACGGGCTCCCTCATTTCAGGTCGCTGGCGTCGGGCAGTGGCGCCGCCCCGCGGCCGGGGAGTCTCCGGTCTCGCGGCGCCCGGTCTCACGTCACCTTCACCTTGATGCTGCCGACGCCGTCAACATGGGCGGTCATGACGTCGCCGCGAGCAACCGGGCCGACGCCGGCCGGCGTGCCGGTGAAGATGACGTCGCCGGGGGCGAGGGTGAAGAGGCCGGATAGATGGCTGATGATCTCCGGCACTTTCCAGATCATCTGGGCGAGGTCGCCGGTCTGGCGGCGCTTGCCGTTGACGTCGAGCCAGATCGTGCCGGCGGCCGGATAGCCCACCTGGTCGACCGGCATGATGTGACCGCAGGGCGCGGAGGCCTCGAAGGCCTTGGCCACCTCCCACGGCCGCGACAGCTCCTTGGCCTTCGCCTGGAGGTCGCGGCGGGTCATGTCGATGCCGACGGCATAGCCGAACACGCAGTCGAGGGCATGGTCGACCGAAATGTCGGCGCCGCCCTGGCCGAGGGCGACGACCAGCTCGACCTCGAAATGGACGTCCTGCGAGGCGGACGGATAGGGAAACAGGCCCGACGGATTGAGGTTGTCCGGGTTCTTCTGGAAGAAGAAGGGCGGCTCGCGGTTCGGATCGCCGCCCATCTCGACGGCGTGGGCGGCATAATTGCGTCCGACACAGTAGACGCGACGGACCGGAAACAGGAGCTCGGACGAGAACACCGGCAGGACCGGGGCGGCCGGACGCGCGACGGCATAGCCGGGCGGATGGGGTGGCTGGTTCATTTTTCCTTTCCTGTGCGACGCAACACAGCCTATCGTCCTTCGGCCGGCTCGGCTATCGTCCAGCGCATCGATTCAGGGCACAGGGGAAGACTCATGCGGACCGTTAAGTTCAAGGCCGGGGACACGATCCTCACCGAAGGCGAGGAGGGTGATACCGCGTTCCTGGTCGTCGACGGGTCGGTCGAAGTGACCGTGGGCGAAGGCAACAAGACCCGCGTTCTCGGCGTGCTGGCGAGCGGCGAGGTGTTCGGCGAGATGAGCCTGCTCGACCCCGGCCCGCGCTCGGCGACGGTGAAGGCGGTGGTCGACACCGAGTGCGTCACCACGACCTTCGACGAATTCAACGATTCGATCCAGAACGACCCCCAGCGCGCGGCTCTGTTCATGAAGACGCTGGTGCGCCGGCTTCGCCAGATGAACGAGAAGATGGCGCAGATGGACCCGCACAAACGGGGCCTCCGCGAGCGCTTCCATGAGTGGCAGAAGCAGATGCAGCCGAACGAAGACGATCCGGCGGCGATGATGTACTGGTACATGATGTACTGAGCCGGCCGGCATTCCGCCAGCGGTACCCGATCTGCCCGGCGCCGCGCCGCCGGGCCTTCCACTCCCTCACGTCGACGGCCCCGCGGCGATCGACCGCAGCCGGTCGAGTGCGCCCTGGAGGATGTAGGCGGCGGCGACCTTGTCGACGACCTCGCTGCGACGCTTGCGGCTGGCATCGGCCTCGATCAGCGTGCGGGTGACGGCGGCGGTGGAGAGCCGCTCGTCCCAGAACACCAGGGGCAGGTCCACCGCCGGCGCGATGTTGCGGGCAAAGCCCCGGGTCGCCTGGGCGCGGGGGCCCTCGCTGCCGTCCATGTTGACCGGCAGGCCGAGCACCAGCCCGACCACGGCGTGGTCGGCGATGGCCCGGCGGAGGGCAACGAGATCGGCCTGGAATTTGGTCCGCCGGATGACCTCAAGCGGGGAGGCGATGGTGCGGCCGAGGTCGGAGAGGGCGAGGCCGATGGTCTTGGTGCCGAGGTCGAGCCCGAGCAGGGCGCCGCGCGGCGGCAGCATCGCCGCCAGCGCCTCGAGGGTGAGGTCGGCGCGCTTCACGGAAACCTCCGGCGAACCGGCTTGTCCGGGTTGCGGGATCGGGTGCGGGTGGCGATCATCGCCGCCAGCATAGAAGAAACCGGCAAGGGGACACCATGCAGATCACCTGGTTCGGCCATTCGGCCTTCCGCATCGACATCGACGGCGCCGCGATGCTGATCGACCCGTTCCTCGACAACCCGACCTTCAAGGGCGACAAGGCCGCTGCCGCGCGGGGCGCCACCCATGTCGTCCTCACCCACGGCCACGACGATCATGTCGGCTCGGCCGTCGAGATCTGCCGCGAGACCGGCGCGCTGCTGGTCGCCAACCCGGAGGTCTGCGACTGGCTGACCGGCAAGGGCGTCGCCCGCGCCGAGCCGTTCAACCACGGCGGCGAGATCGACCTCGGCGCCTTCCGGGCCGCCTGCGTCCCGGCCTGGCACTCCTCGTCCTCGACCGTCGACGGCGTGCCGGTCTATCTCGGCAACCCGGGCGGCGTGGTGATCAGCGCCCCGGGCGAGAAGACGCTCCTCCACATGGGCGACACCGGCATCTTCGAGGGGATGCGGCTTACGGCCGAGCTCTTCGCGCCGAAGATCGGCATCGTGCCGATCGGCGACCGCTTCACCATGGGGCCGAAGCTCGCCGCGCTCGCCTGCCAGCGCTACTTCGACTTCGAGACGGTGATCCCCTGCCACTACGGCACCTTCGGCCTGCTCCACGGCCAGGTCGAGCACTTCGTTGCCGCGATGGCGGACGCCCGCGCCGCGGTGCTGGTGCCGGAGCGGGATGTGCCGGTGACGCTCTGAGGCGGCGGGGCTAGTCCTCGTCGCCGGCCTCGTCCCCGTCGTCGACGTCGTCCTCATCGCCGATCGCAGCGGCGGCGTCGCAGAGATCGACGAACGGCGGAGCGGCGAGGAGGCGCCTGCAGAGGAAGTCGGTCTCGCGATCGAAGCAGGGCGTGCCGGGGCTGCGGCAGCGGCCGGCGCGGTTGCACACGCGGTAGCCGCAGAGCAGCCAGAGCTGGCCCCAGTCGGCGAGGAATCGCCTGAGCGAGGCGGCGGCCGTCGCGTTTCCGTCCTCCCCCGCCGCCGGCCGGCGGCCATAGCGGTAGCGGACGCCGGTTTCGCACTTCCTGCCGGTCGCCCGGAATCTCCGGGTGTTCCGGCCGGCGTCGGCCGCATCGCTGTTCGGCATTCCGGGCACGATCCCTCGTTGCCGCGCCCGCGAGCGGGCCGGGTGCTGCAGCCGTCTGGGGTGGGCTCCGGTCGTCCCGGGCCGCCCTTCCCATCGTCGTTCCCCCCACCGGCCCGTCGGGCTCGGCAAGAGGGGTGGCGGGCGCTCGTCGAGTGCCTGCGGCCCGGATTGCTCCGGGTGATTTTGGGGGCGCTCGGGCGAGCGCCCGCCGCGGCCATTTTTCGGCCTGCCGGGCGACATGCGGAGGGTCTCCCGCTCCGTCAGCCTTCAGGCGCCGGAGCCCTGTGGCCCCGGGGTCCCGGACAGAGGCGCCGTGCCGCCGGTTGCGGGCCGGGCGGCGCGGGACCGTCCCGCCCCACCGAACGAACGCCTCCGGACGGCGACCCCTCGCGGACGGGAAGATCTGAATATATTCCTATAACCAAGATCCTGTCAAGCGCGGCCGATGGAGGGTGGGGTGGGAACCGACCCCTCACCCCGTTTCGCCGCAAGCGGCGAAACGACCTCTCCCGCAAGGGGAGAGGGTGGTGGGAACCGGCAGGTCGTCCTTGACCGGGTTGCACGGGCGTGGCACCCGCAATCCGGGATGACGCCGGCCAGATTCATCGAGAAGTGGGGCGACAGCGAACTGCGCGAGCGGCAGGGCGCCCAGGAGCATTTCATCGATCTCTGCCGGCTGCTCGGCGAGCCGACACCCGCCGAGGACGACCCCAAGGGCGACCACTACTGCTTCGAGCGCGGCGCCGAGAAGGTCGGCGGCGGCGACGGCTGGGCGGATGTCTGGCGGAAGGGCTGCTTCGGCTGGGAGTACAAGGGCAAGCACAAGGACCTCAACGCCGCCCTGCGCCAGCTTCAGGCCTACGCGCTCGATCTCGAGAACCCGCCCTATCTCGTGGTCTCCGACATGGAGCGGATCATCGTCCACACCAACTGGACGAACACTGTATCCCGCCGGATCGAGTTTTCGTTCGACGACCTTCGCGAACCCCGCCGCCTCGACGAATTGCGTCTCGTCTTCCGGGGGTCGGATCGGCTCAAGCCGCAGGTCAGCCCTCAGGACATCACCGCCAAGGCGGCGGCGCGGTTCGGCGAACTCGGCCGGCGACTCCAGGAGCGCGGCCACCATCCCCGCGCTGTTGCCCATTTCCTCAACCGTCTCGTGTTCTGCATGTTCGCCGAGGATGCGCGGCTCCTTCCGGCAGAGCTCTTCACGCGAACCCTCCGGGCGACGGAGAAGAAGCCGGCCCTCGCCACGGCGCAACTTGCCGAGCTGTTCAGCAAGATGCGGACGGGCGGCTTCTTCGGGGCCGACGTGATCCGTTTCTTCAACGGCGGGCTGTTCGACGACGCTGGCGTGCTGCCGCTCGAAGCGGCCGACCTCAAGCTAATTGTCGATACGGCGTCGGAGCATGACTGGTCGGAGATCGACCCGGCGATCTTCGGCACGCTGTTCGAACAGGCGCTCAAGGCGACGCGGGAGCGGCCGGCGCTCGGCGCGCACTACACCGACCGCGAGAAGATCCTCAAAATCGTCGACCCGGTGATCATCCGGCCGCTGACCGCCGAATGGGAGGCCGCGAAAGCGGACATCGCCGCCGCGATGGAGAAGGCCGACGCGGCCGAGGCCGACCTGCTGCTGGCGGTTTCGAACGACGACAACGCCAATATGCTGAGCTGCCTGTTCGGCAAGCGCATGGGGGCCCGCAAGACCGTGCTCCGCATCAAGGACATGCGGCCGTTCCACGGCTTCCGGACCTTCTTCCGCCGCAACCTGGAGTTCGACTACGTGCTCTCACTGGAGGAGCTGGCGGCGACGGAGATCGTCAAGACGATCCGGCAGAACCGGGCGGTGGGGGTCGAGAACTTCGCCGAGGGCAAGATCCAACTGCGGCGGCTGCGGCTCGACGAGAAGTCGTCGTTCATCGG
>JAGRKZ010000186.1:949-6305 GCA_020442065.1 Bauldia sp. | reverse complement strand
CTACCAGACTGCGCCACGCTCCGACGCGGGCCGGACTATAGTCAGGCCGGTGCCGTCCTGCAATGCATCATAACCGGTGAATCGGGGGACCGCTCAGCGGGCCTGGTCGAGCATCCGCTTCAGTTCGAGGAGTTCCATCAGCGTCGCCTTGAGCGCCTCGGCATCCTCGCTGGCGAGGCCTGGCTCCGCCGCCGGCGCCCGCGCGCCCATCAGCCGCTCCGCCATCCGCCGGGCGCTGCCCGCATCCCCGACGACGCCGTCGGCTTCGTCCGGATCGTGGTCCTCGCGATCGACCGCGTCGCCCGGGTGCGGGGTCGCGCGGCGCTCGTCGGCAAAGGCAGGCGCTTGCACATCCGCCTCGGCCGCCTCGGCGATCTCGGTGACGTCACCGTCGGCGTCATCGTCGACAGGCATCCCGACCCGGCGTTCGGACCCCGCCTCGCTGCGTCGGTCCTGGCGGGCGGGGATGCCGGCGAACTCACCACGGCCGGCCCCGATCACGGAGCGGATCCCTTGCTCCTTGAGGATGCGCTGCACGCCGCGGATCGTGTAACCCTCGCCATAGAGCAGATAGCGGATGCCGCGCAGCAGGTCGACGTCGTCCGGACGGTAGTAGCGCCGTCCGCCACCGCGCTTCAGCGGCTTGATCTGGGCGAAGCGTGTCTCCCAGAAGCGCAGGACGTGCTGCGGCAGGTCGAGATCGTCGGCGACCTCGCTGATGGTCCGGAATGCCTCCGGGCTCTTTGCAGCCATGCTCATCGGGACTCAGGTGCCTCCTCGCCCCCTCATCCGCCGTCCGGCGTCGCTCCCCCCGAATCGAGAAGCCCCTCGTTGACCTTCTGCTTCAGCACATTGCTCGGCTTGAAGACCATCACCCGGCGCGGCGAGATCGGCACTTCCTCGCCCGTCTTCGGGTTGCGGCCGACACGCTCGCTCTTGCTGCGAACGATGAACGAGCCGAACGAAGAAAGCTTCACCGGGTCGCCCCGCTCGATCGAAGCGCAGATCTCCTCGATCACGAGTTCGACGAGCTGCGCCGATTCCGTGCGCGAGAGCCCAACCGTCTTGTACACCGCCTCACAGAGGTCGGCCCGCGTCACCGTCTTGCCGCCCATGACCTCAACCGCCCCGTTGGAGGTGCTGCTTTCCGGGAAATCTCATTAATCAATCCAAGGTCATAGCGTATTGCCTCGCAACCGTCGAATCAACCTGTGAGGCTGATCCCGCGACGTTGTGACGACTCCCGCGCGATCCCTACCAGCGCAGCAGCACCGCCCCCCAGGTGAAGCCACCGCCCAGCGCCTCGAGCAGCAGCAGGTCGCCCCGCTTGATGCGCCCGTCGCGCTGCGCCTCCCACAGCGCCAGCGGCACCGATGCGGCCGACGTGTTGCCGTGACGATCGACCGTGCGGATCACCTTCTCGATCGGGATGCCGAGCTTGCGCGCGGTGGCGTCGATGATGCGGATATTGGCCTGGTGAGGCACGAACCAGTCGATGTCGGCGGCGGTGAATCCGGTCGCGGCGAAGGCCTCGTCGATGACGCCGGAGACGACGCCGACCGCGTGCTTGAAGACCTCGCGGCCCTCCATCCGGAGATGGCCGACGGTGCCGGTGCCCGACGGACCGCCGTCGACATAGAGCAAGTCCTGGAAGCGGCCGTCGGAGCGCAGATGCGCCGACAGCACGCCGCGGTCGCTCCGCCAGCCGGGCTGGGATTCGGCCGACACCACCACCGCGCCGGCCCCATCGCCGAACAGAACGCAGGTCTTGCGGTCGGTCCAGTCGAGGATGCGGGAAAAGGTCTCGGCGCCGATCACCAGCGCCCGCTTCGCCTGCCCCGCCCGGATCATGGCGTCGACGGTGGTGAGCGCGAACAAGAAGCCGGAGCAGACGGCATGGACGTCGTAGGCAACGCCATGCTGCATGCCGAGCTTGCGCTGGATGGCCACCGCGGCGGCCGGGAAGGTGTTGTCCGGGGTCGCTGTCGCCAGCACGATCAGGTCGATGTCCGCCGGCGTCAGTCCGGCATTGTCGAGCGCGGCCTGCGCGGCCTTGAGCCCGAGATCGGAGGTGAACTCGCCGTCGGCCGCGATCCGCCGCTCATGGATGCCGGTGCGCTGGCGGATCCACTCGTCGGACGTATCGACCAGTCGCGCCAGTTCCGCATTAGTCAGGATCTTCTCGGGCAGGTATCCGCCCGACCCGAGGACGACAGATCGGATGGTGCTCACAGTGCCTCCGCGGCCTCGCTCTCGCGCTGCTTCACCGGATGCGCCCGGTAGTACTCCGTCACGTCGCGATTGATGGTTTCGAGGAGACGGTTGCGCGCCATGCTGTATCCGAGTTCGACCGCCGTGGCGAACCCCTCCGGGTCGGTGCCGCCGTGGCTCTTGATGACGATGCCGGTGAGGCCCAGGAACACCCCGCCATTGCCGCGGCGCGGGTCCATCTTCTCGCGCAGTCGCTCGAAGGCGTCACGGGCGAGGAAATAGCCGATGCGGGCGAGGAAGGTTCGGTTCATCGCCGAACGGAGATAGCCGGCGATCTGCTTGGCGGTGCCCTCGGCGGTCTTGAGCGCGATGTTCCCCGAAAAACCCTCGGTCACGACGACGTCGACGGTACCGCGGCCGATATCGTCGCCCTCGACGAAACCGGCATACTGGAGGTTCGCAAGGTTGGCCTCCTTGAGGAGCTGCCCGGCCTCGCGCACTGGTTCGAGCCCTTTGACTTCCTCCACGCCGATATTGAGCAGCCCGACCGTCGGCCGGGGAATGTCGAACAGCGCCCGCGCCATCGCCCCGCCCATCACGGCGAAGTCGAAGAGCTGCTGGGCGTCGGCGCCGATCGTCGCGCCGCAGTCGAGCACGACGCTCTCGCCGCGCAGCGTCGGCCACAGTGCCGCAATCGCGGGGCGATCGATCTCGGCCGTGGTGCGGAGGACGAACCGGGCCATCGCCATCAGTGCGCCGGTGTTGCCGGCCGAGACTGCGAAGTCGGCTTCGCCCTTCTTCACCGCCTCGATCGCTTTCCACATGCTGGAGCGCCGCCGGCCGCGGCGGAGCGCCTGGCTTGGCTTCTCCTCCATCCCGACCGCGTAGTCGCTATGCTCGAACACCGAGACGGCCGCCACGTTCGGGTATTTGGCCAGGACCGGCGCCACGACCGCCTCATCGCCATAGAGGCGGAAGCGCAGGTCGGGGCGGCGCACGAGCGCCTTGGCAGCGCCGGGAATGACGAGGTTGACCCCCTCGTCCCCGCCCATCGCATCCAGTGAAACCGTGATGTTCGCCGCCATTCAGACCACGCGCACAATCCGCCGCGACCGCTCCGCGTCCGGCGACAGAATCGCGACCATACCCGCTTGCGGTGCCGCGACAAAGCCTTGACGAACCGGCAAATTCCGCCCCCGGCTCACGATTTCGGCGACTTGAGCCCGGCCAGCACCGCAAAGGGCGAGCGCGCCGACTCATCCCCATCGGTCGCCACGTCCACCGGCAGGCGCGCACTAGGCGCGCGCGGATAGGGGTCGAGCGCCAGGACGAAGTGCTCGAGCACGATGGCGCCAAGGTCGATCGTCGGCCCATGGACGACATCCGGTTGGTCGATCTCGGGGTCGACCATCACCTCGGCTCCCGGCTTGGGTTCGGGCGGTGCCACGTCCGAGCCGGCGCTGGCGAGCGTGACATGAAAGACCTCGTCGATCGATTGCGGCGCCGGTTCGAGGCTGATCACGCAAGTCTGCACCACTTCCGCCCGCAGCCGGCCGTCGATCGTGATCAGGCCGTCGCCGGTTCGGCCCACATCGAGATCGGCCGAGAGGCCCTCCACCGCGATCAGCTTGTGCTCCGCCGCGATGGCGGCGCGTTCGGCGTCGCTCGCCTCGACATGCTGCTCCGCGCCGGCGCCGACGATCGCGCCGATATCGAGCGGACGGTAGAGAAGCGGTTGCTGCTTCATGCGTTGGCCCCTGCCGGAGGCTTGGCGTCGACCGGCGGCCAGGCGATCTCGCCCGCAGTCACCCGCTCGGTCGCCGTGGCCGCAAGGGCCTGATCCGAAGCGATCATATAGGCGGCAAGGGCACGCGGCGCCACTCCGCCCGCCTCTCCATAGACAGTCCTGTCGAGTGTAGCGGCCAACGTCGCGGCATCGCCGCGGGCGATGGCTGATTCATACCCTGCGGCCCGCCCGTAATAGGCCTCCGCGACCTTGCGCATGCGCTTGGCGACCGACGTATCCTTCACACCGAGCGCGCGAAGGGCGTCATCCATCTCGCGGCAGAAGACGTCGAACACGCCTTGGCCGATCGTCCTTGTCGCTTCGTCGCCGCGCTCCAGCCTGCGGATCACCAATGCCTGGTGGACGACGACCATCTCGAACCGCCCCTCGACGGTATCCGGCACCGCCAGTTCGGTGTATAGCTCCGGCACCCGCGCCTGCGCCACGATCGCGCCGTAAAGGGCGGATGCAATGTCGCCGTCGGGGCGTGCGCGTCGAAGGCGGGCAAACATGGCGGCGGGGCGTCTCTCGATTGGGGCCGTCTGATCTTGTCGGTCGAGTTAGCGCACGCTAGGGGAAATGCCAAGATGGGCAACGGGTTGAGTATGATTCGGAAGACTGCACCGCGGCATCGGGCGATCGCTGCGGCAATCCTTCTGTCGCTGGGCGCCGCCGGCTGCATCAGCACCGAATCCCAGCATGGCTACATCGTGCCTGAGTATGCCCTTGAGCAGATTCCGGTCGGGTCGAGCAAGGACCAGGTCCTGATCGCTCTCGGTTCTCCCTCCACCGTCGAGAATTTTGGCGGCGAGGCCTTCTACTACATCAGCCAGACCCGCAAGCAGGCTGCCGCCTTCATGCCCGAGAAGGTCGTCGACCAGCGCGTCGTTGCCGTCTATTTCGACCAGAACGACAAGGTCACCCGCGTCGCCAACTACGGCCTCAAGGACGGCAAGGTCTTCGACTTCGTCAGCCGCACCACGCCCACCGCCGGCAAGGACGAGAACTTCCTGACCCAGGTCCTCGGCGGCGTCGCCGGCGGCAAGGGCGGCGGCGGTCCGTTCGGGGGCTAGGCGGGAACCGCTCCGGTCGCGGCCCGAAGGCGTCTCCCCTCTTCCGTGACGGCCCCGGCAATGCAGAGCGGCGGCCCTGTAGCTCTCCCCGGCCGACGGCCACAACCACAGCCTTTCGCGCCTTCGGTCCGATGCGAAAAAGGGCGGCCCGCTGGTCGCAGCGCCGCCCTTGTCGATTCGGAGTCGGGAGTGGGAGGCGGAGCGCCACGGCTCGGCCGCCGGCCATCCTGGTCAGTGAGCGAGTACCGCCAGCAGCAGCAACGCCACGATGTTGGTGATCTTGATC
>JAGRKZ010000186.1:302-918 GCA_020442065.1 Bauldia sp. | reverse complement strand
AGGGATCGCCGACGGTGTCGCCGGTGACCGAGGCCTTGTGCGCCTCTGACCCCTTCAGGTGCTTGACGCCCGAGGCATCGACGAAGCCGTCCTCGAAGCTCTTCTTGGCGTTGTCCCAGGCGCCGCCGCCCGCGGTCATCGAAATCGCGACGAACAACCCGGTGACGATCACGCCGAGCAGCATCGCCCCGAGCGCCGAGAACGCCGCGTCCTTGCCGGCGATCCAGTAGATCACGAAGTAGCAGACGATCGGCGACAGCACCGGCAGCAGCGAGGGGATGATCATCTCGCGGATCGCCGCCTTGGTGAGCAGATCGACCGCCTTGCCGTAGTCGGGCTTGTCGGTGCCCTTCATGATGCCCGGCTTCTCGCGGAACTGCCGGCGGACCTCCTCGACGATCGACCCCGCCGCCCGGCCGACGGCGGTCATCGCGATGCCGCCGAAGAGGTAGGGAAGCAGGCCGCCGAACAGGAGGCCGACCACCACATAGGGGTTGGCCAGCGAGAAGTTGACGGTGACCCCCTGGAAATAGGGGAAGGCCGCCGAGTCGGAGGTGAAGTGGCTGAGGTCGGAGGTGTAGGCGGCGAACAGCACCAGGGCGCCGAGGCCGGCCGA
>JAGRKZ010000186.1:0-280 GCA_020442065.1 Bauldia sp. | reverse complement strand
TCACCGCCTTGGTGGTGTTGCCGACTGCGTCGAGCGCGTCGGTGGACTTCCGCACCTCCGCCGGCAGGCCCGACATCTCGGCGATGCCGCCGGCATTGTCGGTCACCGGGCCGAAGGCGTCGAGCGCGACGATGATGCCGGCGATGCCGAGCATCGTGGTCACCGCGATCGCGATGCCGAACAGGCCGGCGAGCGAATAGGTGACGATGATGCCGGCAATGATGACGATGGCGGGAAGCGCCGTCGACTCCAGCGACACCGCGAGGCCCTGGATGACGTT
>JAGRKZ010000185.1:12830-12982 GCA_020442065.1 Bauldia sp. | reverse complement strand
TGCCGCGGCTGGCGGATGTGCGTGTCCGGCTGCCCATACAAGAAGGTCTACTACAACTGGTCGTCGGGGAAGTCGGAGAAGTGCATCTTCTGCTTCCCGCGCATCGAGGCCGGCCAGCCGACGGTCTGCTCGGAAACCTGCGTCGGGCGCAT
>JAGRKZ010000185.1:12617-12825 GCA_020442065.1 Bauldia sp. | reverse complement strand
GCATCCGCTATCTCGGCGTCGTGCTCTATGACGCCGACGGCATCGAGGCGGCCGCCGCCACCGCCGACGAACAGGACCTCTACGAGGCGCAGCTGAAGCTCTTTCTGGACCCGCGCGATCCCAAGGTGATCGCGCAGGCCCGGGCCGACGGCGTGCCCGACGCCTGGCTCGAGGCGGCGAAGCACTCGCCGATCTGGAAGATGGCGAT
>JAGRKZ010000185.1:0-12557 GCA_020442065.1 Bauldia sp. | reverse complement strand
CGTGCCGCCGCTCTCGCCGATCCAGTCGGCCGCGGCCGCCGGCAAGATGGGCCTCGACGGAGACATGCCGGACGTCCGCTCGCTCCGCATCCCGCTCCGCTATCTCGCGAACCTGCTCACCGCCGGCAAGGAGGAGCCGGTCGCGCTTGCGCTCGAGCGGATGCTCGCCATGCGGAGCTACATGCGGGCGAAGACCGTCGACGGCCGCCTCGACGAGCGCATCGCCGAACGGGTCGGGCTGAGCGGCGGGGCGATCGAGGAGATGTACCAGGTCATGGCCATCGCCAATTATGAGGATCGCTTCGTCATACCCACCGCACATCGCGAATGGAGCGAGGACGCCGCCGACATCCGCGGCTCCTGCGGCTTCTCCTTCGGCAACGGCTGCTCCGGCGGCGAGACCCCCAACCTCTTCACGACACGGCATTCGGGCAAGGCCCGCAACCCGATGGAGATCGCGTGATGGCGACGACCTTCAAGGCGCTCTCCGCGCTTCTGTCCTATCCGGACGGGACGCTCCAGGATGCCGCGGACGAGATCATCGCGGTCATCCGCGCGGACGGCCTCGTCGCCGCGCCGCTCCGCGCCGATCTCGAGGCCTTCGTCGGCGAGCTTGCCGCGGCCGACCTCATCGACCTCCAGGAGCGCTACGTCGAGCTCTTCGACAAGAGCCGGCGCCTCTCCCTTCACCTGTTCGAGCACGTCCACGGCGAGAGCCGGGACCGCGGGCAGGCGATGGTCGACCTCGCCGCGCTCTACGAGAAGGGCGGCCTTGCCCTCGCCGGAAGCGAGCTGCCCGACTACCTGCCTCTGTTCCTCGAATATCTCTCGACCCGCCCGCTCGATGAGGCGCGGGCGGTACTTGCCGACGCCCTCCACATCGTCGCGGCGCTCGAGGAGCGTCTCACCCCCCGGCATGCCGGCTATGCCACGGTGCTCGCCGCCATACGAAGTGCCGCCGGCGACCACGCGGCGGTGCAGCCGGACCGCAGCGACCCGCCGGCGGAAACCGAGGGTGACCTTGCCGCGCTCGACGCCGCCTGGGAGGAAACCGCCGTCACCTTCGGGCCCGGCGACCAGTTCGACGGCTGCTCCGTCGATCGACTCAAGATCCAGATGCGCGCCGGGAGCCGCGACGCGCGGCGGGCCAGAGCCTAGGGAGAACGCGCATGTCCACCACCCTGAACGGCATCGTCTTCGGCTGGTATCCCTATCTCTGCCTGACGGTGTTCCTGCTCGGCAGCCTGATCCGCTTCGACCGCGAGCAATATTCGTGGCGAAGCGGATCCTCGCAGCTTCTCCGCCGCCGCCAGCTCCGCTGGGGCTCCAACCTCTTCCACGTCGGCATCCTGATGATCTTCGCCGGCCACTTCGTCGGCCTGCTGACGCCGATCGCGGTGTTCGACATGCTCGGGGTCAGCCACGGCTTCAAGCAGGGACTTGCGATCACGGCCGGTGGCATCGCAGGCGTGATGTGCTTCATCGGCATCGCGCTCCTCGCGCACCGCCGGCTGTTCGACCCCCGCATCCGGGCGACGTCCAGCTACGGCGACATCGTGATCCTGCTCCTCCTCTGGGTGCAGCTCACGCTCGGCCTCGCGACGATCTTCATCTCGCTCGGCCACATGGACGGGCACGAGATGGTGAAATTCATGAACTGGGCGCAGGGACTCCTGACGCTCGACCCGTCGGCAGCGTCGTACATCGCCGACGTGCACCCGGTGTTCAAGGCACACATCTTCCTCGGACTGACGATCTTCCTCGTCTTCCCCTTCACGCGCCTCGTCCATATCTGGAGCGCGCCGGTCTGGTATCTCGGCCGCCGCGGCTACCAGGTGGTGCGCGTCCGCCCCCGGCCCGATCCCCGTCCCGCGGAGTAGCCCCATGGTCACGCTCGTCATCGATCACGACGCAAAACGCACCGGCGGCCATCCGCACGAGCACGGTCCCGCACCGGTCAACACCGCGCCCTCGCCGGAGCGGGTGGCGATGCCTCCGGTCACCGTCAACGGCGTTCCGATCTCGCGGAAGGCGATCGCCGCCGAAGTCCAGAACTTCCCCGCCGCCAATCCCGGCGCGGGCTGGAAGGCCGCGACGCAAGCGCTCGTCATCCGGGAGCTGCTGCTCCAGGAGGCGCGCCGCCTCGAGGTGCCGGTCGAGCAGCAGCGCGACCGGGACGGCCGGAGCGAGACCGAGGAGGATGCCCTCGTCCGCGCGCTTCTCGATCGCGAGGTCCGGGTGCCGGTGGCGGATGAGGAGACGCTTCGTCGCTTCTACGACAACAATGCGCACCGCTTCGTATCGGCGCCGCTCTTCGAGGCCGACCACATCCTGATCGCGGCCCGCGGTGACGATGCCGCCGGCTTCGCCGCTGCGCGCGAGCGGGCGCTCGTCCTGGCCGCGGCCCTCGCCGATGAGCCCGACCGCTTCGCGGCATTCGCCCGCGATCATTCCGCGTGCCCCTCGGGCGCCCTCGGCGGTAATCTCGGCCAGATCGGCCCCGGCGAGACGACGCCCGAGTTCGAGGCGGCGCTCGAGGCGCTCACGGTCGGCGCGATCTCGGGCCCCGTCGAGACCCGCTACGGCATCCATCTCATCCGTCTCCGGCGGCGCATCGACGGCCGGCGGCTGCCGTTCGATGCGGTTCGTGAGCGGATCGCCGCCTACCTCCACGAGCATGTTCGCCGGCAGGCGAGCGCGCAGTATCTCGCGCTGCTGATCGGACGGGCCGATATCCGCGGTATCGTGCTGGCGGGCGCCGACTCGCCCCTCGTCCAGTGAGCACGGCGATGCTGGGCCGGCTCATCGCTTCTCTCGACGATCCGGCGGTCGCGCCTGCACTCCTCGGAGTGCTCAACGACGCGGCGCTGAGCGCTCGCCTCGCCGCCGCAGTCGATGCGACCGGCGAGCCGCCCGCCGAGGTTCTCGCTTCCGCAATCCACGGCTTCATCGAAACGGCATCGGACGATCTGTGGACGCAACTCATCGGAATCATGAACCGCGCCGATGATCCCGGACTTGCCGCAGTGCGCGCAATCCTCGGGAAGGTGTTGCCGGCTGTACCGGAGGCAGGGGAATGAACGCTCTCGCCGGCGAGTCCTGTACTCTTTGTACCGGCACGGTGCCCTTTGATGTGGCTCGCAGAGTCGCCTCCGGTCTCGCGTTGCCGCACGGGCGCGTCGAGGAGGTTTCTCTCACAGTGGCACGTGGGCGCGTACTAGCACAGCCCATTGTCGCGCCTGGCCCCTTGCCGCCTTTCGACCAGGCCGCCATGGATGGTTATGCCGTGCGCCTCGCGGGACGGACGGGCATTCCCCTCATCCTGCCCGTCGTCGGCAGGACCGATGCCGGTGACCCGCCGTCCCGGCTCGTACCCGGCACGGCGCATCGCATCATGACGGGCGCGGCACTGCCCCAAGGCGCCGACTCGGTGGTGATGCAGGAGCATGTGGCCCTCAAGGGTGACACCGCACGGATCGACGCCGACCTTCCAGCCAATCAGCACATCCGGCAGGCCGGCGAAGACGTCCCAAGAGGCGCCATCGTGCTTGCGCGTGGACAGCGTCTCGACTGGCCCGAGATCGGGCTGCTTGCCGGCCTTGGCGTCGCGATGGTCCCGGTCGTGGCGCCGGCAAAGATCGCGATCGTGCGAACCGGGGCGGAGCTCTGCGAGGCCGGCGCCGGGCTGACCGACGGCCAGATCTACGACGCCGCAGGGCCGATGCTGGCGGCGCTTCTCTCTGCCGGATCGGTCACGGTCGACTCCTATCGGGTCGATGACGGGACGGCGGTCCTCGCCGCCGCGCTCAACGATGTCGCCGCATCGCACGATCTCGTCATTACCACCGGCGGCATGGCGTCAGGGTTGCGTGATCACGTGCGGGACGCGGTGGCGGCCATCGGCGGCCGGCTCATGGTAGGCGGGGTGGCGATGAAGCCCGGCAAGCCGCTCGCATTCGGCAGAATTGGGAGCGCCTGTTTCGTCGGCCTGCCAGGCAATCCGCAGGCGAGCGCTTTTGCGACATTGGCCTTTGTTCGACCGATGATCGATGCGCTGATCGGAGCGGCTCCCCCGGCACTGCGCTTCGCGATGCTGGCGCACTCATGGAACTGCGCGCGTGGCCGCACCGAGCTGCTACCCGTCACGCTCGGCGTCGAGGGTCGACTTCTCATCGCCCACGCGAGCGGGCCGGGAGGGTCGCATCGCATGATGCCGATGGTGAATGCGGACGCCCTGGCCATCGTGTCGGAGCCTGCCGAGGCGGGAGCGATCGTGGAGATCCTTCCATTCGATCGCCAACGATGGTGAGTATCATGCTGCAGTCACGATTTTCCGGATTCGATCTTGCTCGCCCGATCACGGCGATCGTCTATGTCGATGGTCAGGAGTTCGAGACCGTTCTTGCGGCGATGACCGAGGCGATGGCGAGGAGCGGGATGCGGCTCGCTGGCCTCATCCATTGCACGCCGCCCGGCACCGCGATCCGGAAGTGCAATCTTCATGTGCAGGATCTGGCTACCGGGGAGCTCCATGGAATCTCCGATGATCGCGGACCGCATGTGCGAGGGTGCATGCTCGACACCGACCGATTGCTGCGCGCCGCGGAAGCCGCTCGGCTCAGCTTGACCGCCGATGTCGATCTCCTTGTTGTCTGCAAGTTCGGGAAAACCGAGGTTGCCGGCGGCGGTCTCTGTGCTCTGATGGCGGATGCGCTCGACCTCTCAATCCCGGTACTGATTGGCGTACCCGCGGTCAATCTCGACGCTTTTCGGGCTTTCTCCGGGGATCTGGCGTGCGAAGTGGACGTGTCGGAATTCGGCCGGGCACACACTCTTCCTGTGTCGCATGAGCGTGGTGGCGATGGTACCGCACACTGATCGCTCGACGCTTCGCCTCGCTCGAAAAGCCGGCGACATGACGCGCGATGGTCGCGGTCGTGTGGCCGGAATGTGGCCCATCCTCCACTACGGGTTTCGGCCGTTCTTCTTCCTGGCCGCACTCTATGCCGGTCTCGCAATACCGCTCTGGCTAAGGCTTCTGTTCTATGGAGGCGCCTTGCCGGGACCGTTCGCCGACCTGCAGTGGCATGCGCACGAGATGACATTCGGTTATCTCGGCGCGGTTCTGGCGGGCTTCATTCTGACGGCCATACCCAACTGGACCGGGCGCCTTCCGCTCAGCGGTTGGCCTCTCGCGGGGCTGGTGGCCTTGTGGATTGCCGGGCGCCTGGCAATGGCCTTCCTGCCCGATCCGCTTCTCGCGATGATCTTTGATCTCGCACTTCCCATGGTTCTTGCCCTGACGGTCTGGCGTGAGGTGGTGGCGGGACGGAACTGGAAGAACGCTCCGATCGCGGCCATGATGACGCTGGTGGGCATCGCGAGCGCCTTCGACCACCTCGGGGTCATGGGGGTGATGCCGGAGGGTCTCGGCCTTCGCCTGGGACTTGCCGTGACTGCGATGCTCATCGCTCTGGTCGGCGGCAGGATCGTCCCGAGTTTCACGCGAAACTGGCTGGCAAAACAGAAGGTCGACAATCTGCCGTCAAGCTTCGGCCGGCTCGACACCGTGGCGCTCGCGGCGACGGCGATGGGCGGGCTGGCCTGGGTGGCGTGGCCGGACTCGATCTTCACGGGTGTCTTGCTCATCGTCGCCGGAGTGCTGCTGGGCGCGCGTCTCGCCCGCTGGCGCGGGTTTGCCACCGGTCGGGAGCCGATCATCCTGGTTCTGCACCTGGGCTATGCTTGGCTTGCGTTGGCCCTTGCGCTGATCGGCGCGGCTGTGCTCGTTCCGGCATTGCCGCCGAGCGCTGCGCTCCATGCCCTGACAGCCGGCGCCATCGGCACCATGACGCTCGCCGTCATGACCCGCGCAAGCCTTGGCCACACCGGTAGGCCGATCGTTGCTGACGGAGCGATGCTCGCGATCTATGGCCTGGTGACGCTCGGGGCGATCATCAGGATGGCGGCGCCATTCTCCGGCGGCGCCTATGTGATGTGTCTGATCGTTGGAGGAGCAATCTGGAGCATGGCCTTTCTGCTGTTCGTCGCGCGTTTCACGTCCATTCTTTGGGGAGAGCGGGTTCGGGGGTGACAGCGACCCGCTTTGCCAAGGTCGGCAGGCATGACCAGCCTTATCAAAGCCCTCATCCCGACGAGTAACCAGGCGACGTTACTCGATTTGGCTTCACTTTCTTAGGTGCACGGAATTCAGCAGCATGAGTGACTTGAGGATCAAGCGCATCTATGAGCCAGTGAGCCCGGACGACGGCGCTCGGGTCTTGGTAGATCGGGTCTGGCCGCGCGGTGTCAGCAGAGACGCAGCACACTTGGCGCTCTGGCTCAGAAACATTGCGCCGAGCACGGCTCTTCGCAAGTGGTTCGGGCACGATCCCAGGCGTTGGTCTACCTTCCGTGAGCGTTACCGCGACGAGTTGGCAGCGAACACTCCTGTCGTCGCCGAGCTGGACGACCTGTTGAGCCGGGGGCGCGTGACGCTGCTCTATGGCGCCCGCGATGAACGGCACAATCAGGCAGTTGTGGTGGCGGAGTTTCTCCAGGATAGGAGAGAACGTAAACGATGAGTGCGGGACACAAGCCCGACGGGGCAGAAACCGAATCATTGTTGCGGGAGCAGCACCGTGCGCTGATCACGCGGGGGGCGCCATGAGTGACAGGCTCGACGCGTCGGTCCAATCGCTCGCGGAGGCGATCCTAGCGTCTCCTGCCGATGCGATACTGGCGACAGATCGACGAGGGTTGATCTTCTTCTGGAATGAAGGAGCAACTCGTATTTTCGGATTCACATCCGAAGAGGCTTCGGGCGCCTCGCTGGACCTGATTATTCCAGAACGGCTCCGCCACAGACATTGGATGGGTTGGGCGCAGGCCATAGCGAAGGGGCAGACACGCTACGGCGCGGGTGACGTGCTCGCTGTTCCCGCTATGACGCGTGATCGCGGTCAGATCTCCGTCGAGTTCACAATCGTCCTTATACGTGACGTAGATCGAGAGATTGTCGGAGTAGCCGCCACTCTTCGAGACGTGACGGCGCGCTTCGAAGAAATGCGTCGACTGAAGAAATCCCTGTTGGCTCACACGATGCCGGGAAGCGGCGAAGAAGGTGCGGCATCGGATGTCCACGATCGATCATGACCCTAAGCGTGCACCATCAGTGATGATCTGACGCGTGCGACTTTGGATTGGACCATTGACGTTGACCGCAGGAACCGCGGGCCTGCGGCCACCATCAATACTGGAGAATGGAGATCCTTTGCGATGTGGCCCGATCGACGACTGCTCGACCTGTTCGGCATAGACGTTCCTATCGTACAGGCCCCGATGGCGGGACCGGTGTTCTCCGACATGGTGATCGCGGTCGCCGAAGCGGGAGGTCTCGGTTCGCTTCCCTGCGCGACCATGGGCATCGATCAGTTGCGGAACGAGTTCGCCGCGGTCCGTCGGGGCACGAAGAAGCCGGTCAACCTCAACTTCTTCTGCCACGTTCCGCCGGCGTTCGATGCCGCGCGCGAGACTGCCTGGCGAGATCGGCTCCGTTCCTACTATCTCGAGTTCGGGCTCGATCCGCAGGCACCGGTTCCACGCTCGAATCGGACCCCGTTTGACGAAGAGGCATGCGCACTGGTCGAAGAGCTCCGCCCTGAGGTGGTTAGCTTTCATTTTGGTCTCCCTGTGCCCGGACTCCTAGAGCGGGTCCGAGCGACAGGGGCCATCATCCTGTCGACGGCGACGACGGTTGCCGAGGCGCGCTGGCTTGAAGAGCACGGTTGCGACGCGGTGATTGCACAAGGGGTCGAAGCGGGTGGTCACCGGGGCATGTTCCTGACAGACAATATCGCGACCCAGGTCGGAACCTTCGCTCTCGTACCGCAGGTCGTCGATGCGGTCCGCGTTCCTGTCATCGCAGCGGGAGGCATTGCCGACGCGCGCGGCATCGTGGCCGCATTGGTCCTAGGCGCGTCCGGGGTTCAGATCGGTACTGCCTATCTGTTCACCCCCGAGGCGCGGCTTGCAGGCCCCCACCGGGACGCGATTCATAGCGAGCGAGTTCTGGAAACGGCGCTAACGAACCTATTCACTGGGCGACCGGCCCGCGGAATCATCAACCGGGTGATGCGCGAAGTCGGACCGATATCCGACTTGGCCCCCGCCTTTCCCCTCGCTGGCGGTGCGTTGGCTCCGCTTCGCGCCGCGACAGAAGGCACGGGGTCCGGAGACTTCATGTCCCTTTGGTCGGGTCAGTCGGCAGCGCTCTGCCGCGAAGCGACAGCGGGTGAGCTCACGCAGCGTCTCGCCTCCGAAGCGCTGACACTTCTTGAGCACGGAGCTTCGAAAGCGCGGCGAGGCTGAGCGTCATCGAAAAGCTCCGAGTTCCGCCATCTCCCGGAGAAGGTTGGAGCCGGGTTTCTTTCCCTCTACCAACCTCGCTCCCCAGACCTTTCTCCGTCTTTCTCGCACCGTGCCTGAACGGCGCTGTTTGGCTGACTTTTCAGGGTAACCTGTGTGCTCGTAGCCGGCGAGAACGACGAATCTCGTTCTCTACGAGCGGCAATTCTCTGGACCTGTGTAGTTGGTCCCGCCGACACACAGCTCGCAATGTCCCGGAATTCCGAGGGCCTCTCGCCAAACAGTTTCAAATCGCCTTCGGGGTAGCGCAGGCCGGCCAAACTGACCGCTTTGCGACCCGAAGATAGGGGTCGTGTGCGGTCGCTAGACTATCGGCGAAGGCGCTTTTCTATTTCAAACGTCGTACCGATGCTACGTCTTTGTCGCTGCGTTGGATGTTCCGAAACGCCTCCGTCTGCTCAAGCGCTGCACTCCGCCGATCGCCAAGGTCAATGAGTGCGTCCAGCACTCGGAGAAGACCCTGCGCTTGCTGTTCATTCTTCCTGCCGGTGCGATCAACTGGCACTGGAGGAGGTGCGGTCTGTCTGGTCCAGAAATCGATCCCGGCTTCACGGCTTGTGTGAGCGATCTGCGTCTCCCGCGGGGCATAAGAAAGCTGATCGACTCTCATCCTGACGAATGGTCGTCGGTACTCTCTCGTTTGAAGCTCGCCGCGATCTCATGGAACGATCTGCAGGACTGTCTCCAACGAGTGGCCAACGACCTGGATCAATCGCTCGCGGGTGATCAAACGCTCTATCGCCTGATTGAAGGATTTCTTGCCCAACTAAAGCTTCATCGGGATACGGGAATCGATACGGGACAGAGTTAGCCGCCGCGCCCAAAAAGGGAGCGGCGGCACGAAGTGGCGGCGAGGTGTACCGAAGTCAGATGCCGACGCGGTAGACGCGCCCGCGGCCCTCGACCTTCTCCGAGACGACGTCGAGGCCGAGCCTCTTCTTCAGCGCGCCATAGAGAGCGCCGCGAACGGTATGAGTCTGCCAGCCGAGGGCGGTGGCGATGTCCTCGATCGTGGCGCCGTCCTTCGCCCGAAGCATCGCGATCAACTGCGCCTGCTTGGTGTCGGTGCGCGGCGTCCGCTCCGTCTTGGCCTCCGTGTCGGCCACAGCCGCCGTCTGGCGGGCCTTCGGCGTCTTCGCCGGGGCCTTCCCTAGCTTCTCCTTCGCGCCGCCAGTGCCGGGCTTGGTGCCGCTGGTCGCAGGGGTCGTCTCGGTCGCCTTGGCAGAGACGGTTGCCTCGTCCGTCGGCTCCTGGGTCTTCGTGCTCTTCGCGGTCATGGATGGTCCTCCGTGTTCGAGGAGGGCGCCGTTCGCCTCTCCTACGACCGGAGGACCCGAGGATCGCCAGGCAGGTTGGCTCTGACTCTCGGGCAGCTCTCCGACTGATGCTCTGATCAGAGGTGAATGCAAGCGAATGAGCCTGGAACCGAACGAAAGGTCGCTGCGGGTGCACCGTGACAGGTGTGACGCTTGTGACGGGTTCTTAGGATCTCTGGAGGGGACCCGGCTCTCTGGAGAAAACATCGGAGAGAACGCGTCACATCCGTCACACGCGTCACCGATGGGACTGATCTATAAACGTTGTGCAAGACCCAGAAACATTGCCCCGTCGTAGTATATCGTGCTTCGTCGTAGTATATAGTACGTGATGTAGTCTGGATTAACGTGAGGCGTCATCGTATAATCCAAGTCCACACGGACAAAGTTATTTGCGATGACTTCGAACGATAGCCCACGCCCAATCTCCATCGACTACCGCCCTATCGGCGATCTGATCCCATATGCGAAGAACTCCCGGACGCATGACGAGGCGCATGTGGCGCAGATCGCGGCGTCGATCCGGGCCTTCGGCTGGACCAACCCGATCCTGGTCGATGGCGAGAACGGGGTGATCGCCGGGCACGGCCGGCTGCTGGCAGCGCGGAAGCTCGGCATGGCAACCGTGCCGGTGATCGAACTCGATGGGCTGAGCGAAGCCGAGAAGCGGGCCTACATCATTGCGGACAACAAGATCGCGCTGAACGCCGGCTGGGATACCGACCTGCTGGCGCTCGAGATTGGCGACCTCGGCGACCTTGGCTTCGACCTGTCGCTGACCGGCTTCGGCGAAGAGGAGATAGCCGAGCTGCTCAACAGCGGTAATCCTGGTCTCACCGATCCCGATGACGTGCCGGAGGTACCGGAGACGCCGGTGGCGCGGAGGGGCGATGTCTGGCTGCTGGGCCAGCATCGGCTGGTCTGTGGCGACAGCACCAATCCGGGGGATGTCGCGCGGGCCCTGGGTGGGGTTCGTCCCGATCTCATGGTCACCGACCCGCCCTACGGGGTGAACTACGATCCCGGCTGGCGAGAAGACGCAGGCCTGACCGACGGTTCATCCATCGCGAAGGGCAAGGTCCTCAATGACGACCGGGCCGACTGGCGGGAGGCGTGGGCCCTGTTCCCCGGCGATGTCGCCTATGTCTGGCATGGGGCACTCCATGCTACCACCGTCGCCCAGAGCCTCGAAGCCTGCGGCTTTGCCGTCCGCTCCGTCATCATCTGGGACAAGACCCGCCTCGTCATTGGCCGCGGCGACTATCACTGGCAGCATGAACCGGCGATCTACTGTGTCCGGAAGGGCAGGACCGGCCACTGGTCGGGCGGCCGGAACCAGACGACCGTCTGGCAGATCCCGCATCGTCGGAATGCCTCAGGCCACGGCACCGAGAAGCCGGTCGAGTGCATGAAGCGGCCGATCGAGAACAACTCCTCGCCCGGCCAGGCCGTGTACGAGCCGTTCTCGGGATCGGGGACCACCATCATCGCCGCGGAGATGACCGGCCGCTCCTGCCATGCGATCGAGCTCAACCCCGCCTATGTCGACGTCGCCATCCGCCGCTGGCAGGACTTCACCGGTGAGGAGGCGGTCCTCGAAGGAAGCCGGGCAACCTTCACCGAGACCGCCAAAGAGCGAGGGGTCGCTCCGGCGGAACCGATAGCAAGGGCGCCCGATCTCGCGCTGTCGCTTCCGGAAGACGCCGTCCACGCCTTGGGGAACGTCCCGTGAGCAGCTTCATCGACGTGCAGCTTCGGGCCGAGTGGATCACCGGCGTCGGCTATCGCTACGACATCCTGCTGGACGGCGAGGTCATCCTCGCCCGTTCACGCGACCCCGAGCACGACACCGCCCGGATTCTCCAGTCCCGTGGGCTCCGTGGCCAGTTCCGGATCATCGACTTCACCACCGGCCGACTTCGCATGACCCTCGACATCGAGAAGGTGGCAAAGCTGTGTGTCGTCGAACGGGATCGCGGTGGACTAAGGACAGAGCGCTATCGTCCCTTCGGGACTGACGCCAGAACCGCTCTCCACGCTCCGCCCGTTGACCAAGGGTGGCCGTTTGGCTTTGAGACGGCTCAAGGGACCGGACAGCCTCTTCCGGCCGCTGGCGACGAGACTGCGGAGGCTCCTGCCCTGGCTCCTGGCGGGGAGAACCTCCTTTCGAGTGATGATGCATTCGTCCTTGGGCCGAAAGCCGACACCGCTGTCCCCGAGGAGGCCTGACCATGGGTCGCCCCTCCCACGAACCGACGCCGGTCAGCCGCCGCAATGTCGAGGCCCTCGCCGGGTACGGTGTTCCCGAGGTCGACATCGCCGGTGTGATCGGCATCGATCCCAAGACGCTGCGGAAGCACTATCGGGACGAGTTGAAGTACGGGCACGTCAAGGCCAACGCAAAGGTGGCCGAGAATCTGTTCCGGAAGGCGACGGGAGACGGACGCGAAGCTGTGATTGCCGCGATCTTCTGGATGAAGATCCGGGCCGGCTGGAAGGAGACCCAGGTCACCGAACTGAATGGGGCGCCGCCGAAGATCACCATCCATTGGCAGGGATCGTCGCGGAAGGAAGCGCCGGAGGAGCGACTGTCACCGGCCATCGGCAGCGGCGGACTTCGGGTGATCGAGGGCTCGCTCGCGCGCCCGCCCCACCACAGGGACACCTGACCATGGGGCGCCCCTCCCACCGGCCCGATGCGCTCGCCCGCCGCCAGGTCGAGGCAATGGCTGCCTACGGGGTTCCGGAGGCCGACATCGCCAAGGTGGTGGGTATCGATCCGAAGACCTTGCGCAAGCACTACCGCGACGAACT
>JAGRKZ010000033.1:12175-23484 GCA_020442065.1 Bauldia sp. | reverse complement strand
CGATTCCGGCCTCGACATCGACGCGTTGCGCGTCGTCGCCGATGGGGTGAATGCGCTCCGTTCGCCGGAGCGGGGCATGCTGGTGATCACCCACTACCAGCGGCTCCTCGACTACATCGTGCCGGACTTCGTGCATGTGCTCTCGGCCGGGCGGATCGTTCGCTCGGGCGACAAGGGGCTGGCGCTGGAGCTCGAGCAGAAGGGCTACGCCGAATTCACGGCGGCGGCCTGAGGCTGGGGACATGACCGCAGAGACCCGCACCATCCAGCGCACCAGGGCGGAAGAGGGCATCGCCGCCCTCTATGCCGCCGCACGGTCAGAACTGCCCGGTGGTGATGCCATGCGTGCGCGCCGTGATGCCGCGTTTGCGCGCTTCGAGCACACCGGGCTTCCGCACCGTCGGGTCGAGGCATGGAAATACACTGATCTCCGCACGCTGATGCGGAGCGCCGCTCCGCTCGCCGGCCCCGCCCCGGCGGAGCTCCTCGCCGTGGTCGCCGAGGCCGATCCGATCGCTGCCCTCGACCGTGCGCAGATCGTCATCGCCAACGGCGTGTTCGAGGCCGAGCTTTCCGACCTCCAAGGCATCGAGGGTGTCACCGTCGAGCCTCTGCCGCATGTGCTCGCCACGTCGCCGGCCCGCGTCGGCGCTCTCAGCGACGATGGCGATGACGCGATGATGGCGCTCAACACGGCGTTGATGCAGGGCGGCGCCGTGGTGACGGTGGCGGCGCAGGCGACACCAGCGCGGCCGATCGAGATTGTCTACCTGACCGCAGGACCGGAGCCGATGTCGGTCTATACGCGGACTGTCGTGGTGGTCGGAGAGGGCGCCACGGTGCGTTTCGTCGAGAGCCATCGCGGCAGCGCCGGGCTCGCCTACCAGGTCAACGCCCTCACCGAGCTCGACGTCGGCCCCTACGCCGACGTTACCTGGGCGCGAGTCCAGACCGAGAGCGAGACGGCGCAGCACGTGTCGAGCTTCGTCACCCGTATCGGCGAGGGCGCCCGGCTCGAGCATGTCGCGGTCAATGCAGGCGGTGCGCTCGCCCGCTGGCAGGGCTTCGTCACCATTGCCGGTACTGGCGTGCATACGGGCTTCTCGGGCGCGACGATGCTGTCGGGCGCCGAGCACGGCGACACGACGCTGGTGATGACCCATGGCGAACCACGCGGGGTCAGCCGCGAGATGTTCAAGGCGGCCGTCGACAACCAGGCGACCGGCGCCTTCCAGGGCCGCATCGTCGTCCTGCAAGGCGCACAGAAGACCGACGCCAAGATGATGGCCAAGGCGCTGCTCCTCACCGACGCGGGCGAGTTTGCGTCCAAGCCCGAACTCGAGATCTTCGCCGACGACGTTCAATGCGGCCACGGGGCGACCTCAGGCCAGATCAACGCCACCGAGTTGTTCTACCTGATGGCTCGCGGCATCCCGCGGCCGGCTGCCGAGCAATTGCTGATCGAGGCGTTCCTCGGCGAAGCGCTCGACGCCATCGGCGACGGGGCCGTCGCCACAGGCCTGCGTGGCGTGATCACGGCCTGGCTTGCCCGGCGGAGTACGCGACCATGAACGACTTCCCCGGCGTCGACGCGGGCTATGACGTCGAGGCGGTCCGCCGCGATTTTCCGATCCTGTCGCGCAAGGTCTACGGCAAGCCCTTGACGTATCTCGACAATGGCGCGTCGGCACAGAAGCCAAAGGTCGTCATCGACACCGTCGCACATGCCTACACGGACGAATACGCCAACGTCCACCGCGGCCTGCACTACCTCTCGAACGAGGCCACGGAGCGCTACGAGGAGGCGCGCGAGATTGTGCGCGGCTTCCTCAACGCCGCCAGCACCGACGAGATCATCTTCACCAAGAACGCCACCGAGGCGATCAATGTCGTTGCGGCAAGCTACGGCATGGACTTCCGCGAGGGCGACGAGATCGTGCTCTCGATCATGGAGCACCACTCCAACATCGTACCCTGGAACTTCCACCGTGAGCGGAAGGGCGCGGTGATCAAGTGGGCGCCGGTCGCCGACGACGGTACGTTCCTGCTCGACGCGTTCGAGAGGCTGCTCACCGATCGCACCCGGATCGTTGCCATCACCCAGATGTCGAATGTGCTGGGAACGGTGGTGCCGGTGAAGGAGGTGGTGCGGCTCGCCCATGCCCGCGGCATTCCGGTCCTGATCGACGGCAGCCAGGCGGCGGTGCATCTGCCGGTCGACGTCCGCGACCTCGATTGCGACTTCTACTGCTTCACGGGGCACAAGACCTACGGCCCGACCGGCATCGGCGTCCTCTATGGAAAACGGAAGCTGCTCGCATCGATGCCGCCGTTCCTCGGCGGCGGCGAGATGATCCGCGACGTGACCGAAGACACCGTCACCTACGCCGAACCGCCGCACCGCTTCGAGGCCGGCACGCCGCCGATCGTCCAGGCGATCGGCCTCGGTGCCGCGCTCGCCTATATGGAGGGGGTGGGCCGCGACCGGATCGCCGCCCACGAGGCGCGGCTCGCCGCGTATGCGCATGAGCGGCTTGCCGCCATCAACAGCCTCCGCATCTACGGGACGGCGGCGGGGAAGGGCGCCATCGTGTCCTTCAACCTCGAGGGCGCCCACCCGCACGACGTGTCGACGATCATCGACCGCGAGGGCGTCGCGGTGCGGGCCGGAACCCACTGCGCGCAGCCGCTGCTCAACCGCTTCGGGACCACCGCCACCTGCCGGGCGTCATTCGGCATGTACAACACCCTCGCGGAGGTCGACCGCCTCGCCGAGGCCCTGGAGAAGGCGAGGGCGTTCTTCGCCTGAGATTGCGCCATGGAAGATCAACCCAACGCCACCCCGAATGAGCCGCCGGCGCCGGCAGCGCCGCCCGAGGCCGATCCGTCGGCGGTGATCATCGACACCGGGCAGGCGACGCTTCATGCGACCGGCTCGGCGCTGCCCGCCGAGGAGCTCGAACGGCTGACCGCCGACATCGTCGCCGCGCTGAAGTCGGTCTACGACCCGGAGATCCCGGCCGATATCTACGAGCTCGGGCTGATCTACCGCGTCGATATCGACGACAACCGCAACATCGACATCGACATGACGCTCACCGCGCCGGGCTGTCCGGTGGCGGGCGAGATGCCGGGCTGGGTCGAGAACGCCGTGAGCCTCGTGCCCGGAGTCGCGAACGTCAACGTCAACATGGTGTTCAACCCCGCCTGGACCCCGGATCGGATGTCCGACGAGGCCCGGGTGGCGCTCGACTGGTACTAGGCGGCGCTTGTCTTAGCGCTCCGAAAAGCCCATCTTGAGGCTGTTCATCCGCTGGCCTTGAACCGGCGAGAAGGGAAGCGACCGCAATGGCTTCTGCGCGCCCACGCTTGGCCGTGATGACCCTGACCGACGCTGCCGTTGGCCGGGTCCGCGACTTGATGGAGAATGCGGACCGTCCGCTTGCAGGGCTTCGGGTCGGGGTGAAGAAGGGCGGCTGCGCGGGGATGGAGTATACGCTCGAGGGGGTCGAGACCCCCGTTCCGGGCGATGACGTGGTCAGTGCCGGGGGTGTCACCGTCTACATCGATCCCAAGGCCGTGCTGTTCCTCCTTGGCAGCGTCATGGACTTTGAGACCACCAAGCTCCGCTCCGGCTTCATCTTTCAGAATCCGAACGAAGTGTCGTCCTGCGGCTGCGGCGAGTCGGTGATGCTGAAGCCGGCGGAGATGCCGGCGAACTGACGATCAAGAATGCTGCTGGACGGATGGATGATCCGCCGCCTCGGCCCGGAGGATGTGGGCAAGTGTTGTCGCTACGGTGTCCCCGACAACATCCTGATAGTTTGGCGCTTGAAGACGTGGTGGCTGAGGCCGGCGCAGAATCCGATGAGTCCGAGTAGTCCGGCTCTGCGGGAGTGTTGACTGTTTTCACCTTGGCGCACGGCCGCATGCCGGCGAGCCCAATTAGGGTGGAGTAGTTCGCGACAAGCTGGTCACTCCGGGTTGAGAGTAGCCAGCAGTGATTGATCCTGTTGGAAAACGCCTCGCCCTGATTGCGGTCGACGAACGTGCTGGGCGGGGTATTTGCGAGTGCCGCGCTCTGCAACGAATGCAGGATCCAGTCTACGTCGCAATGCTCGCTCGCCAACGGTCACGGCCGCCCCAGTGAATCGATCTCCTGCGGGAAGGACAGATAGGGATGATGATCGAGACGGCGCAAAGGTCGCTCCGCGAGCAATATCCGGACGCTCAGTACCACTTCGTGCAATTCCTTTCAGAGCACCTCGTTGACTGCGCCCGAGTGTTTGAGGGGGATTTGACCCGGATGGTGGTGCTTGCCATCCTCGGCCAGTCGCTGCTCGCCGAATATCGGGCTTCTGGCAAAGGGGGGCCGCAAAGATCGATGACCGCATCCCGCGTTGCCGACGTCTCGGGCCTGGACAGGGAAACGGTCCGTCGCAAGCTAAAGGCGCTGGCAGCCCGTGGCTGGATACGTCAGATCGCCGATCGAAGCTGGGAGATAGCAACCGACCCGAGCGGCGATACCAAGGTTCGACGAGATCTCGATGCCCTCGATGCGCGAGGCCTCGAGAGACTGGCACGGCTCTACGTCGCGCTTCGTCCTATTTGCGAGAAGGCAAAGGCGTAGGCGCTGATAAGTGCTCAAAATGAGCACCCTGTTGGTTGCACTACCTGCGACGGTGGATCGACACTGCACCCCGAACGCCGTGGTCCACGGAAAAACAAATTACTAAGGCGTCGGTCAAAAAATTGCGCGCCCGTCTGCTTACTGTTCTGTCGTTGATGCTAGCGCTCTCAGGAGGGCCCGCAGGCCCGGCAGCAGCTGACGGCGCTTTGGCATCTTGGGAAGAGACACCAGTCGAAGCCGTCCGCGTCGTCGTTACCGACCTGCCGTCGTCGCCGGAGCGGTCGGCCATCGAGGACCGCGCGCGCCGCGCGCTTGCGATCTACCCCGGCTCCACCTTCCGCAACCTGCTTCTCGACTGGGGTATCGGCAAGGTGCGCGCGATCCCGGGTGTGGTAGCGGTTATTCCGGAGCTCACGCCCGGCGACACAGGCGGAGTGGTGATCACGCTCCGCGTGACCTTCGCCCCGGGCACCGTGGGGCCGCAGCCGCCCTCCTTCCCCTACCTGTTTCAGGATGCGGACTCGCTCCTCAAGCTCAAGCTTCGCTCGGCCGGTATGGTCTACGCCAACCATGACGCTTGGTACGGAGACCCGCCGGCCTTTGTCGGCGCCAATCCGCTTGCCGACGCGCCGTCCGGTCGAGGGTGGGGCACATCGGCCGAAGGTTACACCGAGCTCGGCATCCAGGGCATCGGCCCGATCGGCCCCTCGGTCTACGCCTATGGCAGCCTTTCCTACATCCTGAGCGGCACCGTGGGGCAGGAGCTGTTCACCGACGAGCCAAGGGGCTTCGGCGGGATCGAGGACGCCTTCGCCGGTATCGTCACCGGCAAGACCTGGGAAGACGGATCCCGCCTCGTCGTCAACCTCACCGCGGGCCGGCAGCCGTTCCAGATCGCCGACGGCATGCTGATCCGGCTCGGGGCCGGCAATGGCTTCGAACGCGCGACGCTCCAGCTCAACCCGAGGAACGCCGCCGACAACTTGTTCATGGCCGAGGCGCGATACAATACGGCTCGCCTCCAGCTCTTCCAGCTCGATCCCGACGAGAACGAGGAGATCGACACCCGCACCATCATCAACGGCGTCAATCTAGATACGGGCCTTGGCACCGCAACTCAGATTGGCGCGACCTACCTGAACGTCCCGCGCTCGGACTATGGCTACTACACCTTCACCGCGGTCGGGACGCGCGCGGGCCTGAACGTCCTCGACGGGCGCTTCTACTGGTTGCCGACGGTCGAAGGAGTATCCGGCCCCTACGCGAAGTCTGAGATTGCTTACCAGTGGAACGACGAGAACAGCTTCCCGATGCGCGCCTGGGGCGGCTACGGCGAGGCAGGCTATACGTTCGCCACGCTACCGTGGCGACCCACGGTGAGTTATCGCCTGTCGCATTTCACCGGCGACGATCCTGACACGACGACCTATGAGCGGTGGGACCCTCTGCTCTCGGGCGGCACCCCCGAGGAGTGGGTGCAAGGCATCAACCACTACAAAATGTTCCAGGACACAAACATCACGGCGAGCCGCTTCCAGGCGCGGCTCCGGCCGGCGGCGCGCTGGGAACTGGTGCCGCAGTTCTGGCTGTTCTCGGCGTCGGAGACCAACAACCTCGGCGGCAGCTTGGCGCAGCTCGCGAGCCGGCCGCTGGGCTATGAGGTGAACCTTACCGCCAAGTATTTTCCGAGCCGGAACGTCTACATGCAGGCCGGCGTTGCGGCCACTTTTCCGCGCACCGGCGTGACCGATGCGATTCTGTCAGGGCTCGATCCATGGATCAGCGCCTCGGCCCTCATCCGCCTGTCATATTAGGGAGAACAGACATGAACCGTCGATCGCTATTGCACGGCGTGGCCGCGGGTGCGGCCGTACTGCCATCCCTTCAGCTGGCTTCGAGTGCAGCGGCGGCGGAAGCCGAAGCGACGTCCGACTATCAGTTCGGTTCCTCCGAAGCTCCGTCGGCGGCCGCTGCCTTGAAGAATCTGCCGATTCCCCCGGTCGACCCTGACTATTTCATTCCCAACCGCTTCAAGGGCAGGACGGTGCTCATCACCGGGTTCGCCCGTGGGATGGGCAAGGCCGCGGCGATGCGCGCGGCCAGGGAGGGGGCCAATGTCGTCGGCATCGATTGGCTTCCCAAGGAGTCCGAGGAAACTGCCGCCGGAATCGAGGCCACCGGCGGCAGCATCGCTTTCATGGTCGGTGACGTCAGCAAGACCGCCGATTGCGACAAGGCGGTTGCGCTTGCCGTAGAGCGGTTCGGCCGGCTCGATCTCGCGCTCAACAATGCCGGGGTGATGGACGGCGTCTACTCGGGAGATCCGATCGACTACGAGGCCCAGAAGCCGCTGATCTTCGCGCCGATCGCCGCGGCGACCGACGAGTACTGGGATCGGGTCTTCGCGACCAATGCGGCCGGCGTCTTCAAGTCGATGCGCGCCGAGCTTCGTCAGATGGTCGCGCAGGGCCAGGGCGGGGCGATCGTCAATGTCGGCTCGATCGCGGGTCTGACCGGCCTTGCCGGCAACCCTGCCTATGTCGCGAGTAAGCACGCGGTCAGCGGGTTGACCGCTAACGCGGCGATCGACTACGCGCCTTATGGCATCCGAGTAAATTCAGTGAACATGGCCGCGACGGATACGCCGATGGTTGCCCGCGCTGGCGAGTTGGTGGCCCTGATTACCAAGGCCGGCGGCGGCGACAACATGGGTCGCATCAAGACTCAGTCGATCCTCGCCTACGCAGATCCAAAGCACCGGCCCGCGACGGTCTGGGAGCAGGTGGCGGTGATGCTCTTCCTGCTGTCACCGGAGGCCTCGAACCTCACCGGTGCGCAATATGCCACCGACGGCGGCTGGACGGCCTACTGAGGCGGCTGCCCAGCGACTACGAGAGGCAGCCCGAAAGTTGGTCGATTAATGAGTCGAGAGGAGCGCATGATCTGAATGGTGTAGATCATTGTGATTGGGCTCAAACAAACCAGATGGTTCTCTGGCCTCGGTATCGCGCTCGTAGCCCTGATCCCAATCCCCGCACGGCCGGCGGACGCTATGCCAGCAGGATCGCCGAATCTCACGCCGCTGGATTGGGTTCGTAGACACCCGACCCGCGCGACTTCATTTGGTTCTGACACTCGCCCCGTTCGTGAGAAATCGGTGGCGATTGTCGGACGCGTGCCGTTACGTCGTCCGTACCGACCTCAACAGGAATTGCGGGACATGACCGTCGCGACCGAAGGGCAGGGCGGGGCCGTCGGCCTCGGCCAGTTCCGGCTCGCGATCGGCGCGCTCCGGCCGCGGCGCACGCTCGGGGCGCGGCACCGGCGTGACCGGCCCTTCGCCGCGATGCGACGACTGGGGTGACCGCGCCTGCGGTGTCGCGCTCTCGCTGCGCTCGCCGCCGCCCCGGCGTCCACGCCGGCGACGACCGCGACGCTCGCCGCCGTCTTCGCGGGAGGGTGGCGCATCGGCGACGGCGACCTCGGTCGAACCCTCCGCGGCGGACACCGCTGTGGGTTCGGCACCGGCATGGCTCCGCTTGCCGTAGCGGGACGCGGCGCGCTCGTCGTCCGCCTGGACTTCGAGGGCCGCGATCGACTGGCCGGTGAGCTTCTCGATCGCTGCGACGTACTTGCGGTCGATCGGCGTGGCGATGGTGATCGCCGTGCCGGTCAGGCCGGCGCGGCCGGTCCGCCCGATGCGGTGGACATAGTCCTCGGCATGGGTGGGGACGTCGAAGTTGAAGACGTGGCTCACCGCCGGGATGTCGAGGCCGCGCGCCGCGACGTCGCTCGCCACCAGAAGGGTCAGCCGGTCCTTGCGGAAATCGTCGAGAGTCTGCATCCGCGACCGCTGGTCCATGTCGCCATGGAGCGCGCCGGCGTTGAAGCCGTGGCGCGCGAGCGAGCGATGCAGGATCGCCACGTCGCGCTTGCGGTTGCAGAAGATGATGGCGTTCTTGAAGTCGGCCGCCTCGCGGATCAGCTTGCGCAGCACCGCGCGCTTGTCGGCGGCCTCCCTGCCGGCCGGGACAAGGTACTGCGCCACGGTCGCCGCGGTGGATGCGGGACGGGAGACTTCGACCCGGATCGGATTGGAGAGGAAGGCGTCGGCGAGGCGCTGAATCTCCGGCGGCATAGTCGCCGAGAAGAACAGCGTCTGGCGGGTGAAGGGGAGGATCTTGCAGATGCGCTCGATGTCCGGGATGAACCCCATGTCGAGCATCCGGTCGGCTTCGTCGATGACGAGCACCTCGACGCCGGAGAGCAGCACCTTGCCGCGGCCGATGTGATCGAGCAGGCGGCCGGGGGTGGCGATCAGCACATCCGCGCCGCGGTCGAGCTTGCGCTCCTGTTCGTCGAAGGAAACGCCGCCGATGAGCAAGGCGACCGTGAGCTTGTGGTTCCGGCCGTACTTATTGAACTGCTCCTCGACCTGGGCGGCGAGCTCGCGCGTCGGCTCAAGGATCAGCGTCCGAGGCATCCGCGCGCGGGCCCGGCCCTTCTCGAGCAGGTTGAGCATAGGCAGGACGAAGGACGCAGTCTTGCCAGTCCCGGTCTGGGCGATGCCCAGCACGTCGCGACGGGCGAGCACATGCGGGATCGCCTGCTCCTGGATGGGAGTTGGTGCGGTATAGCCCGCCGCCTCGACCGAGGCGAGCACCTTCGGGCTTAGTCCAAGTTCGGAAAACAGCATCTCGTAGAGCAAACCCGGATGTCGACCGGGACCAACAGGACGGACTTCTTGTCAGCCGCCGCACGATTCAAATTCTGAATGCAAAATAGGGAATGTCCCGGCCCTGTCAACGATTACTGGAAATTAATGTATCTCTGGGTTAAGCGAACAGATTAATTGCCCGTAACTCGGGCGCAAGCACAGTTAGACGGCATGGCGCGATGCGACTTTTCGTCCGGCTAGTTGCTGGCGGGGCCGAACATATAGTCGCTCGGGGAAAAGACATGCAGCTCGAACGTGGCGCCGGCGCCTTCGGTGTCTGACGCCGTGTCGACGAAGACCGAAAGGCCGTCGTCGTCCGATTCGGTGGACAGGTTGACGATGTCCACCCCGAGGTCGCCAAGCTCGGTGATCTCGATCGAGTCGCGCACCGACGCGCTGCCGTCGCTGCCATAGGCGATCCACTGGATGAAGAGCCGGGCGGTCACCCGCTCGTTGCCCGTCCGGGTTACGACGACGCGGTAGGCGCCGGTGGTGTCGCCCTCCTGCCAGCTCCCGCCTATGCTGACGTCCTCGACCGCGCCGGGGATGGCCGCGACCTGATCGGCCACCTCGTCGGCCACCGCCGATCCGCCGAGGCCGAGCCCGACGCTGAAGCCGGTGATGAGGGCATACTTGCGGTACATTCTGGAACTCTCCGATCCGTGTCGCGGCGGAAAATAGCGGAATTGCCCGTAACGTCCAGCCGACGCACCGGGACGGCGGCTGGCGGGCGTCAGATCACGAGCCGCAACGGACAGTGATCCGAGACTTCCGGCTCGCTGACGACGGTGAACGCGCGGACCTCGGCCCGGCCATTGACCAGCATGTAGTCGGCAAAGCGACCAGGCTTGGCGTAGTGCGACGTCCGGGTGCCCTCGAACCCTCGTCCTGTCACGAGGTCGACCACGCCGAGGTCGGCAAGGATGGCGAATGTCTCGCTTCCGGGTTCGACATTGAAGTCGCCGCAGACGATCAGCGGCTCGTCCGCTCGGGCGACCTCTTTCACCAGGGCCGCGAAACGTCGGGCCTGGGCGGCGCGCTCGGGGCTATCGTGCTTGCCGGCCGGATCGCGAAGGCCATGCATGTGGGCAATCGTGACAGCACGGTTGCGAGCGCCGTCGTAAACGCGAACGGCGTGGGCGCTCCGCGAGCGCGGGTGATCGCCGTAGCCATGTGGCGAGAAGTCCTTGTGGACGAAACCCTGGGCCTGCCCGATGACCGGGAAGGTGGAGCGCACGAAGGTGGCGAGGCCCCATTGCGACGCCACCGCCGCATCGCCGTCCCAGAGCACGCCCTCGGCCGCCGGGCAGAAGACGGCGGTGTGGCCGGGAAGGACGGCCGCCACGTCGCGGAAGAAGTTGGCGCGCTGCGGCAGAACGTGCGCGCCGTCGCGATAGGTCAGCCAGGCCTTTACCGCCTCGGGGCTGTGGACGACCTCCTGCAGGCAAAGGACTTCCGGGTCCTCGACCCGGAGGTAGTCCGTCAACGCCTCATGCAGTTTGCCGCCCCAGCCATTGAGGCTGACGATCTTCATCGGCTTGCAGTCGCGAAGCCGGCCATGATGGTTCACACGTCCAGCGCGTCAGGCGCGGCGAACGCTGCGTTTTCCTGGATGAAGCGGAAACGCTCCTCAGGCTTGTTGCCCATCAGGCTCTCGACCCGCTGGCCGGTGACCTGCTCCTCGACGATCTCGACCCGGAGCAGCATACGCTTGGCCGGGTCCATCGTGGTTTCCTTGAGCTGATTGGGAAGCATTTCGCCCAGGCCCTTGAATCGACTCACTTCGACCTTGGCGTTCGTCTTGAACTCGCGCTTGAGCAACTCCTCGCGGTGCTGTTCGTCGCGGGCATAGAACGACTTGCTGCCCTGGGTCAGCCGGAACAGCGGCGGCACGGCGAGGAAGAGGTGGCCGTTGCGGATGAGGTCCGGCGTTTCACGATAGAAGAAGGTGATCAGCAGCGA
>JAGRKZ010000033.1:11946-12160 GCA_020442065.1 Bauldia sp. | reverse complement strand
ACGTCGGCGTCGGTCATGACGATGATGCGGTCGTAGCGAAGGTCCTCGTCGCGATAGCGGCTGCCGGTGCCGACGCCGAGGGCCTGGATGAGGTCGGCGAGCTGCTGGTTCTGGGTCAGCTTCTCGCGGCCGGCGCTGGCGACATTGAGGATCTTGCCGCGGAGCGGCAGGATGGCCTGCGTCGCCCGGTTGCGGGCCTGCTTGGCCGAGCCGC
>JAGRKZ010000033.1:0-11937 GCA_020442065.1 Bauldia sp. | reverse complement strand
CCCTCGACGATGAACAGCTCGGTTCCCTGCTTGTCACGCGACGAGCAGTCGGCGAGCTTGCCGGGCAGGCGCAGCTTGCGCGAGGCGGTCTGCCGGCCGATCTCCTTCTCCTGCCGGCGGCGGAGCCGCTCTTCGGCGCGCTCCACCACCCAGTCGAGAAGCTTCGCTGCCTCATTGGGCGCGCCCGCGAGCCAGTGGTCGAACGGGTCGCGCACCGCGTTCTCGACGATGCGGGTGGCCGCCGCGGTGGCCAGCCGGTCCTTGGTCTGGCCGACAAACTCGGGCTCGCGGATAAACACCGAGAGCAGGGCCGCGGAGGAGACCATGACGTCGTCGGCCGTGATCACCGCGGCGCGCTTGTTGCCGGCGCGCTCGGCATGGTCCTTGAGGCTGCGGACCAGCGCATTGCGAAGGCCGGCCTCGTGGGTGCCGCCCTCGCCGGTCGGGATGGTGTTGCAGTAGGAGCGGACAAGGCCGTCGCCCGGGAACCAGGCGACCGCCCATTCGACGGCGCCGTGGCCGCTCGCCTTGTCGCTCTTGCCGGCGAAGATCGGGACGACGGTGCGCTCGTCGCCGAGCTCGGCGGCAAGGTACTCCTTGAGGCCGCCGGGGAAATGGAAGGTCGCCTTTTCCGGGACGTCCTTGCCCTCGATCAGGGCCGGATCGCAGCGCCAGCGGATCTCGACGCCGCCGAAGAGATAGGCCTTCGACCGCGCCATCGCGAACAGGCGCTCCGGCCGCATCGTCGCGCCCTTGCCGAAGATCTCCGGATCGGGGTGGAACCGGGTCCGCGTGCCGCGACGGTTGTGCACCTCGCCGAGGTCCTGGAGCGGTTCGATCGGCACGCCCCTGACGAAGCGCTGCCGGTAGAGCCGGCGGCCCCGGGCGACCTCGACCTCGAGGCTGTCGGAGAGGGCATTCACCACCGAGACGCCGACACCGTGGAGGCCACCGGAGGTGTCGTAGACCTTGGAGTCGAATTTGCCGCCGGCGTGGAGGGTGGTCATGATCACCTCCAGCGCCGACTTCGACTTGAACTTGGGATGCGGGTCGACCGGAATGCCGCGTCCATTGTCGGTAACGGTGACGAAGCCGTCGGCCCCGACGTCGACCTCGATCCAGTTGGCATGACCGGCAACGGCCTCGTCCATCGAATTGTCGATCACCTCGGCGAAGAGGTGATGAAGGCCCTTCTCGTCGGTCCCGCCGATATACATGCCCGGCCGGCGACGGACCGGCTCCAGGCCCTCCAGCACCTCGATGTCGGCGGCCGAATAGTCGCTGTCGCCCGGCGGCAGGCCGTTGGCGGGCTTCCGCGCCGGCTTCTCGCCGCGCCCCGGCGCGGCCGGCTTCGTGGGGGCAGCGGGCGCGTCGGCGAACAGGTCGTCTGTGGTCTTCAGGCGTGCGGACTTGGCGGGTGGCATGTCGGGATCATCACTGGTTCGAATCAGCGGGTAGTTTCGCATTTTTGCCGGTCGAAGGGGCATCGCCTGTCCCGCCGGCCGGCGCCGCGCCGGGTACCGCTGCCGGGTCGCCGCCAGCCGCCTTCAGTTCCCCGACATGCCGACAAGCTGCTCGACGGTGGGCAGCATCTTGCCGACCACGACCTCGTAGCCGTCGCCGTTGAGATGGCGGCCGATGTCGCCGTTGACCACGTATTTGCCGCGCTTGCGGCCGAGCAGCGTCACGCCGTCGAAGAAGTCGGGGTAGTAGAGGGCGCCGTTTTTCGCGGCCACCGCGGAGAAGTCGTTGGGGTCGAATCCGACCAGCAGCACCTCGATGCCGCGGTTGCGGAGATTGGCGACGATGATGTCGAGATTGTTGGCGATGGCGACCGACGGCACGCCTTTGCGCCAGTCGTTCCGTCCGAGGAAGACGATCGCCGCGTCCGTATCCTCGGTGATGGCGTTGTCGAGGCGGGCCATGCCCTCGGCGGTCATGTCGCCGTTCCGGCCGGCATTGGTGATGGTGACGTCGTAGCCCTTGGCCTTGAGCAGCGCCTCGAGCTGGGCCGGGTAGGTGCGGTCACGAGGGACGCCGTAGCCATAGGTATTGCTGTCGCCAAGGGCGACGATCCGCACAGTCTGCGCGAGGGCCGGTCCGGCCTGGAGGGCGAAGAACAGGGCAAGGCCCGTCGCGAGCCGGCGCCGCCAGACGCTCGTACCCCGTGCGGCCATGGTTCTCTTCACCTTCCTCACCTGTCACCCTCGTCCGGCCGACCGGTCCATAGGCTGGACGAGAGGCCCGGTACACGCAAGCCGCGGCCGAAAAGCGGCAGTTGCGCGGCTGGCATCCCTGACGCTACCGATCCAGAACGAGAGCGGCGAGCGCTGGAACCGGAAGGAGGGCGGGCAGATGGCCACGGTCACGATTTACGGCATCAAGAATTGCGAGACCATGAAGAAGGCGCGGGCCTGGCTCGACGAGCAGGGAGTGCCCTACGCCTTCCATGACTACAAGGCGAGTGGTGTCGACCGGGGTCGGCTGGAGGGCTGGGCACGCGAAGTCGGCTGGGAAACGCTGATCAACCGCTCGGGCATGACGTTCCGCAAGCTGCCCGATGCCGACAAGGAAGGCCTCACCGAAAGGAAGGCGATTGCGCTGATGCTGGCCCAGCCCGGTATGATCAAGCGCCCGGTGATCGAGACCGGCGGGAGAGTCTTGGTCGGCTTCAAGCCCGACGCCTACGCGACCGCTTTCCGGAGGTAGCGAGGCGAGCGCTTGTTGTGCCCCACCCGCGGGTTTCGCCGGGCCGGCTCCGGGCACCCTCCGCACCGCGCTTGCGTGATCCGGGCGGCTTCGCCAATGTGCGCGCCGCAGGAGAGGGAGGATTGATCGCGTGACCACGACCAGCATCGAACAGACCCGGCTCGGCCGGACCGGACTCGCGGTGTCGCGGGTCTGCTACGGCACCGGCCCGATCGGCCATATGCCTGAGGTCTATGGCCACGGCTCCAGCGAGGAGCTCGCCTACGCCACCGTGCGCGCGATCTTCGACGGCCCGTCGAACTTCATGGACACCTCGAGGAACTATGGCGCGGGGCGGAGCGAGGAACGGATCGGCCACGTCATTCGCGAGCGCGGCGGCATCCCGAGCGGCTTCGTCCTCGCGACCAAGCTCGACCGCGATCCCGACACCAACGCCTTCACCGCCGACGCGATGCGCCGCTCGCTCGAGAAGAGTCTCGTCGCTCTTGGCGTCGACCGGGTAGGGCTGCTCCACATCCACGATCCCGAGTACGCGGCCGACCTTGACGAGGTGACGCGCCCCGGCGGGGGCATCGAGGAGCTCTACAAGATCAGGGACGAGGGGCTGTGCGGCGCCATCGGCCTCGCTGCCGGAAGGGTCGACGTGATGATGCCGATCCTCGAGCGCTTCGACTTCGACGCCATGATCACCCACAACCGCTTCACCCTGGTCAACCGCAATGCCGAGGCGATGATCGACTACGCGGCCGGCAAGGGGATAGCGGTGCTCAACGCGGCGCCCTTCGCTGGCGGCGTCTTCGCCAAGGGCAGCGCCGCGAGCCCACGTTACGTCTATCAGGAGGCGAGCGACGACATGCTGAGGCCGGTTCGCGCCGTCGAGGCGATCTGCGCCAGGCATGGCGTACCGCCCGGCGCGGTCGCACTCCAGTTCTCGATGCGCGATCCCCGCATCACGTCGACGATTTGCGGCGTCGGCAGGCCGGAAGAGGTGACGGGCGTTGCCGAGTGGGCTACCTGGCCGGTGCCCGCCGCACTGTGGGACGAGATCGCCGCGCTACCGGCGAGCAGCGACGATCCCGAGGCAACCCGGGACTACGTCGCCCCCTCATAGGGCGTGTCCCGACCGCCGACGCGTCGCAAAGGCCGGTGTCGGCTTCAGTCGGCCGTGTCGTCGGCCGCCCGTGCGGTGACGACGGCAGCGAAGGACCGCTCGAGATCGGCGATGAGATCGGCGGGGTCCTCGAGACCGATATGGAGCCGGATCAGCGGGCCCTCCGCACGCCACGGGACGGCGGTCCGGATGTGGCGGACTTTGGCGAGAATGGCGAGGCTCTCGTAGCCGCCCCAGGAGGCGCCGATGCCGAACAGGCGGAGGCCGTCGATCAGGGTCTTGGCGTCGGTCTCGCTCCAGCCGGCCAGCACGAAGCCGAAGAGGCTCGCGGCGCCGGTCATGTCCCGCCGCCAGAGATCGTAGCCCGGGTCGCCGGGAAGCGCGGGGTGAAGGACGCGCGAGACCTCGGAACGGCCGGCAAGCCAGCGGGCGACTTCAAGTCCCGATGCGCTCTGCCGTTCGAGCCGGACCGCCATCGTGCGAAGGCCCCGGAGCGCGAGGTAGATGTCGTCCGGGCCGACGGCGAGGCCGAGCGTGCCGTGGGTCTCCTTGATCTGTCGCCAGGCGGAGTCGTTTGCAGCCACGGTGCCGAGCATGACGTCGGAGTGACCCACGATATACTTGGTCCCGGCGACGACGGCGATGTCGGCGCCATGGGCCAGTGGCTTGAAGTAGAGCGGTGTTGCCCAGGTGTTGTCGACGACCACCCGGGCGCCGCGCTCGTGGGCGACCGCGGCGATTGCGGGTATGTCCTGCATCTCGAAGGTGAGGGACCCTGGCGCCTCGCAATAGACCAGGGTGGTCCTGTCTCTGAACAGGCTCGCGATGCCGGCGCCGATGCACGGGTCGTAGTAGTCGACCGAGACGCCCATCCGCTTGAGTACCGTGTCGGCGAAGTGACGCACTGGGCCGTAGACGCTGTCGACGATCAGCACTCTGTCTCCGCTTTCCACGCACGCCAGGATTGCGAGCGTGGCCGCCGAGAGGCCCGAGGGGCAGAGGACTGCACCAGCACTGTCTTCGATCTCGGTGATCGCGGACTCGAGCGCGTCGCTGGTTGGCGTGCCGCGGCGGCCATAGACATAGCGCTGGCGATTGCCGAGCATGTCGTCGGCACTCTCGAACAGCACGGTCGAAGCGTGGACTACGGGTGGGTTGACGAAGGGTCCGGTCACGCGGGGGTCGCGTCCGACACGGACAAGCCTCGTCGCCGGCCTCAGGTCGTCGTCGTCGCCGGGAACTGACAAAGCGACCTCTCGTGCTGTTGGTTGTGGGCGGCCCGGCGTTTCGCCTCTTCGGGACGCCACTGCCGTGCGGTACTTGACCGTTGGCCAATAATCGCCTGAGATAGTACGGTCAATTGGCGAATGATGGATGACCTTGGCGCGCAAGCCGAGCCCTTCGGCGATGTCAGCATGGTCGAAGACGCCCGCCTCGCAAGTCCTGCAAGAAGCAAGTCCAGCAAGAAAGATAGTCAACCAGGGGAACTTAGGACATGACCAAGAAGCTACTGATCATGCCGTTCATCGCGGGCGCCGCGTTCGCGTTCGCCGCCGGCGTCGCTTCCGCCACGACTCTTGAAGATGTGAAGGCGAAGGGCTTCGTGCAATGCGGTGTGAACACGGGGCTTCTCGGTTTCGCGTCGCCGGATGACGCCGGCAACTGGAACGGCTTCGACGTGGACTACTGCCGGGCCGTCGCTGCTGCGATCTTCAACGATCCCAAGGCGGTGAAGTTCACGCCGCTCTCGGCCAAGGACCGCTTCACCGCGCTGCAGTCGGGTGAGGTCGACATGCTGGCCCGCAACACCACCTGGACGATGTCGCGCGACACGGCGCTCGGCCTCACCTTCGCCGGCGTCAATTACTACGACGGGCAGGGCTTCATCGTGCGGAAGTCGCTCGGCGTCGATTCCGCGCTCCAGCTGTCCGGCGCCTCGGTCTGCGTGCAGAGCGGCACGACCACCGAGCTGAACCTGACCGACTACTTCAACGCCAACAACATGGAACTCAATCCAGTCGTGTTCGAGCCGTTGGCCGAGACCGAGGCGGCATACGACTCGGGTCGCTGCGACGCCTACACCACCGACGCGTCGGGCCTCTACTCGACCCGGCTGAAGCTCTCCAATCCCGACGATCATATCATCCTGCCGGAGATCATCTCCAAGGAGCCGCTTGGGCCCGTCGTGCGCCAGGGCGACGACCAGTGGTTCAACATCGTCAAGTGGGTGCACTTTGCGCTGTTGAACGCCGAGGAGCTCGGCGTGACCCAGGCCAACGTCGACGAGATGAAGGCGGGCGACAATCAGGAAGTGAAACGGCTGCTCGGCGTCGACGGCACCTTTGGCGAGGGCATCGGCCTTGCCAACGACTGGGCCGCCAACGTGATCAAGGCGGAGGGCAACTACGGCGAGATCTTCGAGCGCAACATCGGCTCCGGCTCCAACCTCCAGATTGCCCGCGGCCTCAACGCGCTGTGGACCCGGGGCGGTATCCAGTACGCGCCGCCGATCCGCTAGCCGGATTCAGGCCCGCCGGGCGGACGTGTTCCGCCCGACGGACCGCCCGCGAGGCGAGAGTTGGCAAGCGTTCCAGGTGAAGCTTCGCGTGGCCGCCCGCGGTCACGCGGAGGTTCGCTCCTTTACGACCCCTTCGTCCGCGGGATAGCCGCGCAGGCGCTGGTCGCGATCATCATCATCGGGTTGATCGCCTGGTTTGCCAGCAACACGATCGAGAACCTCCAGCGGCTTAATATCGCCTCCGGCTTCGGGTTCCTGTGGAGCCGCGCCGGCTTCGACATCTCGCAGACCCTGATCCCCTACACCTCGGATTCGACGTACGGCCGCGCCTTCTTCGTCGGCCTGCTCAACACGCTGCTGGTGGCGGTGGTCGGCATCGTGCTGGCGACCATCCTCGGCTTCCTCGCCGGCGTGGCGCGCCTCTCGAAGAACGCCGTCCTGTCGGGGGTGGCCACCGTCTATGTCGAGACGCTCCGCAACATCCCGGTGCTGCTCCAGATCGTGTTCTGGTATCGCGCGGTGCTGTCGCTCCTGCCGGCGCCACGGCAGGCGATCGAGCTGCCTTTCGACAGCTTCCTCAGCAACCGCGGCCTGCTGCTGCCGAGGATCGTGGCGGAGCCGGGGGCGATGGCAACTCTGGTCGCGATCGGGGTGGCTGTGGTCGCGGTGATTGTGTTGCGGGCCTGGGCCTATCGGCGGCAGATGGCCACCGGCCAGCCGTTTCCGACCCTCCTCGTCGGCATCGCCATCCTGATCCTTGTGCCGGGCGTGGTGTTTCTCGCCACCGGTATGCCGGTTTCGCTCGAATATCCCGAGCTCAAGGGCTTCAACTTCGTCGGCGGCTTCCACATCCTGCCGGAGTTCATCGCGCTCCTGCTCGGGCTAACGCTCTACACCGGGACGTTCATCGCCGAGATCGTGCGCGCTGGCATCCTCGCCGTGCCGCGCGGCCAGACCGAGGCGGCCTATGCGCTCGGCCTCCGGCCCGGCACGACGACCCGCAAGGTGATCATTCCGCAGGCGATGCGGGTCATCGTGCCGCCGCTCACCAACCAGTATCTCAACCTCACCAAGAACTCGTCGCTCGCGGTCGCCATCGCCTACCCGGAGCTGGTCTCGGTGTTCGCCGGCACGGTGCTCAACCAGACGGGCCAGGCGGTCGAGGCGATCTTCATGACGATGATGGTCTACCTCGCGATCAGCATCCTCACGGCGCTGTTCATGAACTGGTTCAACCGCCGCATCATGCTGGTGGAGCGCTAGACCGACGATGCCGGATATCGCTCAGCAACTCGCCTATGTGCGGAACGAGGAGGAGCCGATCCTTCCGGCGCCGCGGGGGAGACGCCGCGGCATCGCGGCGCTCGCGGCTAGTCTCTTCTCGTCGATCCCCAACGCCATCATGACGCTGATCGGCATTGCGCTGATCGTCCTCCTCCTGCCGCCGATCATCCGTTGGGCATTCATCGACGCCGTGTGGACGGCCGACGGGCGCGAGGCCTGCGCCGCGCCCGGGGCGGGTGCGTGCTGGGCGTTCGTCAAGGCCAAGTTCGGCCAGTTCATGTATGGCCGCTATCCCATCGACGAGCGTTGGCGCGTCGACGTCACGACGCTCCTCCTGATCGCCGGGCTGGCGCCAATGGCGATTCCGCGCGTGCCCTACAAGCGCGAGAACGCGGCCTACCTGCTCGGCGTCTTCCCGTTCGTTGCGCTGATCCTGCTCACCGGCGGCAATTTCGATGTCTCCGGCGCCGCGCTGTGGGGCGTGGTCGCGGTCGGCTGCCTGGCGGCCGGGCTGGTCGCCCTGTTCGCGACCAGCGATCCGTCCGTCGCCGGCGTGCGCATGGTGGCGGCCGCCGCTGCCGTGCTCGGCTTCGTCGCGCTCGGCTGGTCGATCGTGTCGCAGGCGCCGTCAATCGCTTTTGGACTGTCGCTGCCCGCGCTTGCCTTCATCGTCTTTGCCGCCGTGTCCCTGATCTGCGCGGCCGCGACGGTTCACTTCGGTCATGGCGGGCGCGGACTCAAGGCCCTTCTGCCGACCGCACTGGTGGTTTTGGTGGTGGTCGTCCTGCTCCTGGTCCTGCGCACCGACTTCGGCCTCACATGGGTGGAGACACCGCTCTGGGGCGGCCTTCTGGTGACGCTGGTGATCTCGATCGTCGGCATGGTCGGCTCGATGCCGCTCGGGATCCTGCTGGCCCTCGGACGGCGATCCAAGCTGCCCGTGGTGCGCTTCATCTCGATCGCTTTCATCGAGTTCGTGCGCGGCGTGCCGCTGATCACGGTGCTGTTCATGGCGAGCGTGATGCTGCCGCTGTTCCTGCCGCCGGGCGTCAACTTCGACAAGCTGCTGCGCGCGCTGATCGGCGTCACGCTGTTCACCGCCGCCTACATGGCGGAAGTGATCCGCGGCGGCCTGCAGGCGATCCCCCGCGGGCAGTACGAGGGGGCCAGCGCGCTCGGCATGGGCTACTGGCAGTCGATGCGGCTGATCATCCTGCCGCAGGCGCTCAAGATCGTGATCCCCGGCATCGTCAACAGCTTCATCAGCCTGTTCAAGGACACCAGCCTGGTGCTGATCATCGGCATCTTCGACCTGCTCGGCATCGTGCAGGCGAACTTCTCCGATTCCAACTGGGTCTCGCCCAGCACGCCCGCCACGGGCTACGTCTTTGCCGCGCTGGTGTTCTGGATCTTCTGTTTCGGGATGTCGCGCTATTCGATCTACACCGAGCGCCGGCTCGATACTGGCTACCGGCGATGAGGGCAGGAGGACACGATCATGGCTGAAACGAAGGCCACCGCCGCTTCCGGCAAGAGTGCGCTCAAGGTCTCGGCCACCGATACCGCGATCGAGATCGTCGACATGAACAAGTGGTACGGCGAGTTCCACGTGCTGAGGAACATCAACCTCAAGGTCATGCGCGGCGAGCGGATCGTCATCTGCGGCCCGTCAGGCTCGGGCAAGTCGACGATGATCCGNNNCGCTGCATCAACCGGCTCGAGGAGCACCAGACCGGCAGCATCGTCGTCGACGGGATCGAACTCACCAACGACCTCAAGCGGATCGACGAGATCCGTCGCGAGGTCGGGATGGTGTTCCAGCACTTCAACCTCTTCCCGCATCTCACCATCCTCCAGAACCTGACGCTGGCGCCGATCTGGGTGCGGCGGATGCCGAAGCGCCAGGCCGAGGAGATCGCCATGCGCTACCTGACCCGGGTGAAGATCCCGGAGCAGGCCAACAAGTATCCGGGCCAGCTGTCGGGCGGCCAGCAGCAGCGCGTCGCCATCGCCCGGGCGCTGTGCATGAACCCGCGCATCATGCTCTTCGACGAGCCGACCTCGGCGCTCGATCCGGAGATGATCAAGGAGGTGCTCGACGTCATGGTCGACCTCGCCGAGGAAGGCATGACCATGCTGGTCGTGACCCACGAGATGGGCTTTGCCCGCCAGGTCGCCAACCGCATCATCTTCATGGATGCGGGCCAGATCATCGAGCAGAACGAGCCGGAAGCGTTTTTCACCGACCCGCAGCACGAGCGGACCAAGCTCTTCCTCAGCCAGATCCTGCACTAGGAATCGACGCGGCGACGCCGACGTCAGGCGGCTCAGGCTGCTGATCCCGCTTCACCGCGCGGGACGGCGGCGATGAGCGTCAGCCCGGCCCCGTGGCGATCGGCAGGTCGTCACGGGCGCCCCATTCCGTCCAAGAGCCGTCGTAGATCGCGGAGGGGATGCCGAGCGTATCGAGCGCGAGGGTGAGGATGGCGGCGTTGACGCCCGAGCCGCAGCTCGTCACCACCGGCTTCGAGAGGTCGACACCGGCGGCGGCGAAGGCGGTGCGGATCGCAGCCTCGTCGCGGAGCCGGCCGTCGGCGACCAGCTCGGTCGACGGCAGGTTGAGGCTGCCGGGCACGCGCCCCGGCTTGACCCACGCCCGGGGCTCGGGCGCCTCGCCGCGGAAGCGGCCGGCCGGGCGGGCGTCGACGAGCTGGAAGGCGCCGCTGTCGACATTGGCGCGAATTGCCGCGAGGTCGCGGACCGGATCCGGCTCCGGGTCCGGACGGAAGACGCGCGGCGGTCGCGTCACCGGCGCATCGTCGAGCGGGCGGCCCTCGGCGCGCCACTTCGGCAGGCCGCCGTCGAGGATGACGACGTCCTTCGCGCCCATGATCCGAAACGTCCACCACACCCGCGGCGCCGAGGAGAGGCCGACGCTGTCGTAGACGACGATGGTCTCCGCCTCATCGATGCCGAGCGCGCCTGCGGCCGCGGCGAAGACGTCCGGCGAAGGCAGCATGTGGGGGAGCGCGATCGACGTGTCGGCGATCGCGTCGATGTCGAAGAACACAGCGCCGGGGATATGGGCGGCTGCATACTCGGCCGCGGCGTTTCGGGTGCCAGGGAGGTGCCAGCTGCCGTCGACGACGGCGACGTTCGGGTCGTCGAGGTGCGTGGCGAGCCAGTCGGTGGAGACGAACCAGCGGGTGCGGTCGGGGCCGGTCATCGCGTCAGGCCTCCTCGGCAAAGCGGATGCGGACACGCCGGTTCTGCTTGCCCTTCGATTCCATCTTGCCGATCGCGAGCCGACCGACCTCGGCGGTCGAGCGGACATGGGTGCCGCCGCAGGGCTGGAGGTCGACATCGCCGATCCGAACCAGGCGGACGCGGCCGGACCCCATCGGCGGCTTGACCTTCATCGTCTTGACCAGGCCCGGATTGGCGAGGAGTTCCTCGTCGGTGATCCACTCCGAAGAGACCGCGTGACCGGCGGCGACGAGCGCATTGAGCTGCTCTTCGATCTCCTCCCGCGTCGGCAGGGTGCCGCCGTCGAGGTCGAAGTCGAGCCGGCCTTCCTCGGCGCCGATCGACCCGCCGGTGACGGGGAAGGGCAGGACGACCGAGAGCAGGTGGAGGCCGGTATGGATCCGCATGTGCCGGTAGCGCCGCTCCCAGTCGAGCGCCGCGGTGACGGTTTCGCCCGGTTCCGGGAGAGGCTCCGCCTCGCCGGGCACATGGACGATCTCGCTCTTGTCCTCGCCATAGACCGCGGTGGCGATGGCGATCGGCGTGCCGTCGGCTCGGGTGATGCGGCCGGCGTCGCCCGGCTGGCCACCACCGGTCGCGTAGAACACGGTGCGGTCGAGGATGATGCCGCGGCGGTCGTTGACCCCGAGCACGGTGGCCCGGGTCTCGGGCAGATAGGCGTCGTCGCGGAAGAGAAGGTCAGTGGACATGATCGCGCTCCATGGGCGGCGATCGTAGCGCGCGGCGCGCGGGAAGGCCAAGGGCCGAGGCCGGTCGCACCCGCCACGGGCGCCGAGAGCAAACATCTCCGTTCCCGCGAGCGCTGTCGCTCCGGGTCATGATTCTTCTCGTGTCGATCCCCGGCGAGAATGCCGAGGGTGGCGGGCGCATGAGAGACACCCGGTTGGCCCTCCTTGCGGAGGACCGGAAAAGGGCGCCTCGAACGCGCCCGCCCGGCGACTTGTCGCCATCCGGTCCGCTCTCCGGCACGCCGGACGGACGAAGGTCCCTCGCGAGGAGCCACACGTCCCCACCATCCCTCCCGGGCCCAAGCCGGTTGCCCGGAGGT
>JAGRKZ010000184.1:5119-15719 GCA_020442065.1 Bauldia sp. | reverse complement strand
TGCAGAACTCCATGATGTTGATGCCGCGCTGACCGAGCGCGGGGCCGATCGGCGGCGACGGGGTCGCAGACCCCGCCGGCACCTGCAGCTTGAGGAAACCTGCTACTTTCTTTGCCATGCGTCTTTTCCCTGACGTTCAGCCGGCGAAGCCGGCGGGAATGGCGTGGTCCGGCTCCGGCGGCTGGCAACCGCCCTCGCCTCCCACGACCGACTGACGGATCAGACCTTTTCGACCTGTCCGTATTCGAGTTCGACCGGCGTTGCCCGGCCAAAGATCGAGACGGCGACCTTGAGGCGGGCGCGAACTTCGTCCACTTCCTCAATCTGCCCGGAGAACGATGCAAACGGGCCGTCCGAAACGCGTACCTGCTCGCCGACCTCGAAACTGACCGACGGCTTCGGCCGCTCGACGCCCTCCTGCACCTGCTGCAGGATGCGGCGCGCCTCGGCCTCGGAAATCGGGATCGGCTTCTTGTCAGCGCCGAGGAAGCCCGTGACTTTCGGCGTGTTCTTGATGAGGTGATAGGCCTCATCGGACATCGCCATTTTCACCAGGACATAGCCGGGGAAGAACTTGCGCTCAGCGTCGACCTTACGGCCGCGGCGAACCTCGACCACCTTCTCGGTGGGCACCAGGATTTCCTCGAAGGCTTCGTCAAGACCGGCAGCGTGCGCCTTCTCGCGGATCGATTCGGCTACCTTGCGCTCGAAGTTCGAGTAGGCGTGAACGATGTACCACTTCTTGTCGGCGCCGGTTCTCCCGGCCTGCACGTCCGTCACCGCCTGCATCTCCTAGGTCCCGGTGCCGAGCACGAACGACACCACGAAGCTGAACAGCGTGTCGGCTAGCAGGAAGAAGATGCTTGCTGCGACCGCCATTGCCAGCACCATCACCGTCGAAATCAGCGTCTCGCGCCGGCTGGGCCAGACGACCTTTGCCGTTTCGGCGCGCACCTGCTGGAGGAAGGTGATCGGATTGGTTCGTTCTGCCATGAAAATCTCGCACAGCTAAGCGGCGCGCGGTCCGATGATCGGCCGCCCGCCGCACCTGTTGAGCGGGGTAAATAGATGTTCGGGCCGCCGAACTCAAGCCCGAACCGCCTATTCCTTCGGCTCTACCGCCCTCACGTATAGGTGCCAGGTGGCGTGTCCGAGCACCGGAAGGACGATCAGCAGCCCAAGAAAGGCCGGGGCGAGCGCGATCAGGGTCAGGACCGCAACGAAAATGCCCCAGCCGATCATGACCTTGGGGCTTTGCTGGATGGTCTTGAAGCTCACGATCATCGCCGAGACCAGATCGAGATCACGGTCGAGCAGGAGCGGCATAGTGATGACGGTCGTTGCATAGAGGACGAAGGCCAATACGGCGCCGACACACGTCCCGACCACAAGGAATCCAAGGCCTTCCGGCGTCGTCGTGACCGTTGTGATGAAGCCGTCAATCGACGACAGGCCCTTCGACTGAAGAAACAGGGCGAGCAACAGCCGCACCTGGTAGATCCATATCCAGAAGATAAAGAGCACCAGGAACGCGGTCCAGCCGAGCTGACGGTTCCGCTGCTGGAAGATGACCGACAGCACCGCTTTCCAGGTGAGCGGCTCGCCGGCTGCCCGTCGCCGGCTCACTTCGTAGAGACCCACCGCAATGAACGGACCGATCAGCGGAAAGCCCACGGCGATCGGAATGATCAGCCACGGCGCGGCGAAAACCGTGAGGAAGGCGAGGATCAAGAGCCCGCCGACCACATAGATGCCGCCAAAGAACAGGCCGAACTGCGGCGCGTAGGTGAAGTCCGACCAACCCGCGGCGAGAGCGGCGCGAAGGTCGGCAACCGTCACGGCCCGCACGCCCGGCAGGCGCGGCGGCTCGTAAGCCACGGCGTCGTCGCTCATCGATTCCTCCCCAAGACCGACGAAGCAAAGGATTCCCATCATGCCGCAAGTCGGGACGTCGGCAATTGATCGAGCGCAAATACCCATCTCACGCCCGGCCCAGCCGGTCCGGGGTCATCAGGAGCATGTCGAGCGTCCTCGGCGGAGTAGCGGACGCAGAAATCGAAGGAGAGTCACGGATCGATGAGAACACCGGGATTCATCAGACCCTTCGGGTCCAGTTCGCGCTTGGCGGCGCGGAGCGCCCGGGCGAAGAGCTCCGGCCGCTGGCGGTCATAGAAAGGACGATGAAACCGGCCGACGGCATGGTGATGGGTGGTCGTGCCGCCATGCTCCACGGTCGCGGCGGTGCATGTCGACAGGATCGTCATGAACTGGTCGAGCATGATCCGCTTGTCGAGGATTCCGCCGAGGGTGAAATAGAGGCACGGCCCATCGGGATAGACGTGGGTCATCCGGCACGTCACCGTGCCTTCGCGCCCGCTGACGTCCTTGATCGTGGCCGCGGCGATCTTCATCACGAGAGCGTGGAAATCCCGGAAGCGGTCCCAGGTTATTGCGGTCTCGAAGGTCGTGGCGAGAAGACCGCGCGCAACCGCGTGCTCGGTATAGTACGGCGCGCGAATGAACCTGTCCCGCCAGGCGCCGGCCGCGCCGGATCGGTGGGCCGGTGTGTCCCCGGACGACCCGGTGTCGGCGACGCCACCATGATCGCGGCAGATTTCCAGTGCCCTGTCCATCCACGCCTCGAGCGGGTGGTCGGCCGATTCGAAGGCGAGCACCAGGACCGCCTCCTCGTTCTGCCATGGGACGTCGGGCAGTGCTTCGCGGGCCTCGAGCAGCCGGCAGTTGGCGGGATAGAGTCCGGCCTGGGTGATCGCGCGCACCGCCTCTGCCCCGGCAAGGAAGTCCGGGAAGCGGACGCTGGCTGACGCGCGAAAGGTCGGCTTCTTGCGGAGCCGCACCCACGCCTCGGTGATGATCCCGAGAATGCCCTCGGACCCAATGAACATGCGGTCCGGGCTTGGCCCCGCGCCGGAGCCAGGCAATCGGCGGGTTTCGAGGGAGCCCGTCGGCGTTACGACCCGGAGGCTTTCGACGAAGTCGTCGATATGCGTGTAGAGCGTCGCGAAATGTCCGCCGGAGCGCGTGGCGATCCAGCCGCCGAGCGTCGAGCACTGGTAGGCCTGCATGTAGTGGCGCAAGGTGAGAGGCGTGTCGCGGAGCTGGTCCTCGATGCTCGGACCATAGACGCCGCCCTGGATTCGCGCCGCCTCGCTCACCGGATCGACCTCGACCACCCGCTCCATCCGACGCATCGAGATGGTCACGACCTTCTCGAACGCCTCCGACGGTTCGATCCCCTTCACCACCGACGATCCGCCGCCGTAGGGGATCGCCGTGGCCCCGATCGTGTCGCACCAGGCGAGGATGCGAACGATGTCCTCCTCGTTCTCGGGAAAGGCCACTGCGTCCGGGGGAGTCGGCACCAAGCGCATGAACATGCGGCAGGCGTCGAACCCGGCCTTCCCGTAGCTATGCTCCAGCCGCGTCAGATGATCCGACCTGACAATCGGCTGGAGCGTGGCCGGCACTTCGAGGCGGGGCGCGCGGAGCACGATGTCCTCGGGTGCGGGCGGCGGCGTGACATCGAAACCGGAGAGCCCGTAGTGGCGCGCAATCCCCGACTCCCAGGCTCCAATCTCCTCATCGGAGAGGCCCTCGTCGGCATAACCCCACGCATAGAACTTCTTCTGCCGCATCATCGGCCGATCATCCCCCGGTCAGCGTCCCGGAAGATACCGTCAATGGCGGGGTGCGCCCAGAGGCGCCCTCCCATGGCACAGCGGGCGTCCCGATAGCGCGGCGAGATCTCGGCGCTGACGCCGGTCCCAAACACGGCGCGGCAGGCCACCCGTTCGCCCACGATCACGGCCACTCAACCATTGGCGGTTGGCATGCGACGTCTCTGAGTGCGAGTGCGGCGAGGGAGGCGGTGGCCCCGTCCTCCCTGAGGATGTCCCGTCACGACTGCGGGTCGGGAGCGTTGGGAGAAAGCGGACACTGACGGAGCACTCCCACGGGTTCTGCATCGCTGCGGTCAGATGGGTGATCGCCTCGGCGTCAATCATGCGCGCTGATCGACCGAAGCTAAGTTGTTTACGAGCCCTCGATTTTCGCCACAGCCGCAAACTCTGGCCACCGCGATCGGATAGTTCCGTCCAAGACTTCAACGAATATCAACCATGATAGTGTCACGTAGAGCGGCACACATATGGCGAATAATCCAAAACCCATCGCAAAGAGCAACGTGCCCAGCACAATGGCGATGACAAACGAGACGCCATACAATTTTCTTCGATTATTTGTGAATAACTTTGATCTGTAAATGCTGAAAATTACATAGATTGGCAAAAAACAAAATATGAGTGGAAGAATTATGAAGAAATACGAAATAGCAAGACCAATGCTGATATTACTAGTATAATTTTCAGTCGTATGACGCAGAACAAAAGACAGCGTGACCGGAGCCACCAAAAAAGCAATCCATAGTCCCGATGCGGGAAGGACGACAGCAAGACTGCTAAAGGGCGACTTGACCATGTCGGCGAACTCCGACCCTGCCTCGCGGCGTTCGACCCAACCAAAGACCAGCGTGTCCTAACTGGAAGCGGGCGTAGGTTCGCCCGCCTTGATGCGCGTCAAACCCAAGAGTCTCGGCCGTCGCGTCTCAGGCGGACAATGGGGCGCTGGCAGGGGCAGAGGGACTCGAACCCCCGGCCTGCGGTTTTGGAGACCGCCGCTCTACCAACTGAGCTATACCCCTAGCGCAAGGCGAGACGGTGATGCCTCAAGCTGCGTTCGCTTGCAAGTGCCGCGTTGCGCGAACCGTTGCCGGCCCCCGGACCGCCTATTCGAGATAGTCGCCGGCGATGTCGGAGCCGCCAAGCTCGTCGCCGATCAGGTTGAACTTGTCGATGAAAACCCCGAAATTCGCCCGGTCATAGGCGCCGGCATACCAGCCCTCGACGATCACGTCGCCCTCATCGTCCTCGTAGTACCGGGCGGCGACCGAGCCGGCATTCATGCCATTGAGGAATTCGAGGAAGCCGACGCGGTCTCGCTTCGCCTTGGAAGTGGTGCCGAAGAAGGTCACGACCAGCACCCCGCCGTTATACGACTTCACCGATATGTTGTAGTTGGTGTCGTGACGGGCAATCAGCGAGGTCTCGCCGTCCGTCACCGTGTAGCCCAGAAATTCGAGATGAGCCTTGTATTCGTCGGACCCCTGGAACGGCCCGGCCATGGCGGGCACACCGGCAAGGGCGAGGCAGGCGAAAACGAGAAGAGCGCGCAGCATCGGATCGATCCTGTGATCTTGACGTTGGAACCGACGTTCCCCGGAACCCTAGTGCATGCCCGCGGCCTGCGCCAGAGCACGGGATCGCGCCCCGCCCGGCCCGCCCTCAACCCGGTGGCGAGGGCGCCACGCCATGCCAGGTCCTCATCAGCGCGCCCGCCGATATGATCGCGCCGAAGACGATGCTGAGGCCGAGCGCGACAGGCAGGGTGAAGGCCTGGGCGACGAAACCGATGATCGGCGGTGCCAGCAGGAAACCCGCCGTCATGCCGGTTGCGGTTGCCGCGACGCCGATCCCCGGCGCCACGCCGGGGATGCGGCTTGCCTGACTGAGGAGGAGCGGAGCAAGGTTCGACGCCCCGATGCCGATGAACAGGAAGCCGGACGTGCTCAGCAGGGCGTCTTCCGACGCCAGCGCAATGATCATCCCGATCGCCGCCAGCGCGCCACCCCCGGCCACGACCCGCTTGGCGCCAATGCGGCTGACGACGAGGCCCCCGGCGAACCTGAACACCGTCATGGCGAGGGCGAACAGCCCCAGGCCACGGGTCGCTTCCGCAGCTGTCGCCCCCTTCTCCGTGGTCAGGAAAAGGGCGCTCCAGTCGTTGACGGTGAACTCGATGGCGTTGGCGAGGAAGGCGAGCGTCGCCAGCCCGAGGAGCGCCCCGGCCGGCAACGCGAACCGGGCGCCGGCCGCCTTCCGCTTCCCCCTCCCCTCTTCCTCCGGCCCGCTGTCGGGCAGGAGGCCCGCGCCCGCTGCCAGGACGACCGGCAGCAGCAGGGCGTTCGCCGCGATCGCGCCGCTACCGTCGCCCCAACCGCGTTCGATAACGGCTGCCCCGGCCACCGACGCACAGAGCATTCCCAGCGAGAAGAAGCCGTGAAAAACCGACATCGTCGGCCGGCCACGCGCTGTCTCGACCTTCGACGCCTGGGTGTTCAGCGCGACGTTGAGTGCGCCCCCCGACGCGCCGCCAACCAATAGCGCGACGAACAGCATGGGCGCATTGACCGCATTGATGACGATGGGCATCGCGACCAGGAGGGTCACCGCGAAAGTGACGGTCGCACGCCGCGAGCCGAGCCGGCCAACCAGAACGCCAGCGACCGGCTGGAAGATCAGTGAGCCGAGGCCGAAGCAAAGCAGCGCAAGCCCGAGCACGGCAGGCTCGAGCGCGAGCCGGCCCGCCACCACCGGGATGTGGACGAACCAGAACCCGGCGATGAGGCCGAAGATCAGGAAGATGGCGGAGACCGCGTAGCGGGCGCGGCGCACGGAACGCGGTTCGATTGATCCGTCCAAGTCACGCCTCGTCAACACCAACAGCCGTCAGTCCCTGCCATTCTCGCAGGATGGGCTGACCATCCTCAGTCGGTCGGAACGTTCCAGATCTCCTCGGCGTATTCACGGATGGTACGATCCGCCGAGAACCAGCCGACCCTCGCGACGTTGTGGATCGCCTTGGCGCGCCATGACGACTTCGCCCGCCACAGCGTGTCGACCTGGCGCTGTGCCTTGCCGTAGCTGGCGAAGTCGGCCGTCACCAGAAACCAGTCGTTGGTCATGAGGTTGTCGGTGAGGGCGCGATAGCGGTTGCGGTCGTCGGGCGAGAACGTTCCGTCGGCGATCGCGTCGATGACGAAGCGCAAGGTGTCGTCGGCACCGATGATCGCCCGCGGATTGTGGCCGGAACGACGCTGCGCCTCCACCTCCTCTGCCGTCAGCCCGAAGATGAAGATGTTGTCGGAGCCGACCCGCTCGCTGATCTCGATATTGGCGCCGTCGAGCGTCCCGATGGTGAGGGCGCCGTTCAGCGCGAACTTCATGTTGCCGGTGCCCGATGCCTCCATGCCGGCCGTCGAGATCTGCTCTGAGAGGTCTGCCGCCGGCACGATGGCCTCGGCGAGACTGACGTTGTAGTTCGGCAGGAAGACGACCTTGAGCAGGTCATGCACGGCCGGATCGTTGTTGACCACGCGCGCCACGTCGTTGATCAGGCGGATGATCAGCTTGGCCGTCCAGTAGCTGGCCGCCGCCTTGCCAGCGAACACCTTCACCCGCGGCACCCACTCGCGCTCGGGATGCGCCCGGATCTGGTTGTAGAGGGCGATCGCCTCGAGGATGTTGAGAAGCTGGCGCTTGTACTCGTGGATGCGCTTGATGTGCACGTCGAATAGCGCGTCGGGGTCGACCGCGACGCCGACCCGATCGCGGATGAGACCGGCGAGCCGCGCCTTGTTGGCGCGCTTGACCGTGGCGAAGCGGCCCTGGAAGGAGGGATCGCCGGCGTAGGCGTCGAGCTCGGCGAGGCGCTCGATGTCATCGAGGACCGCCGGCCCGATGGTGTCGACCAGCAGGGCGGTGAGGTCCGGGTTGGCCTGCATGAGCCAGCGCCGCACCGTGATGCCGTTGGTCTTGTTGGTGATCCGGTCGGGGAAGAGCCGGTGCAGGTCGCTGAACACCGTTTCTTTCATCAGCTCGGTATGCAGCGCCGATACGCCGTTGATCTTGTGGGATCCGACGAAGGCGAGCTGGCCCATGCGCACGCGGCGGCCGTTCTGTTCGTCGATCAGGGACAGCGACGCGAGGAGGTCGGCATCGGGTGACAGCACCTCGCGGGCCTCCTGCAGCACGCGGGCATTGATCTCGTAGATGATCTGCATGTGACGCGGCAGCAGGCGCTCCATGAGCCCCACCGGCCAGCTCTCCAGCGCCTCGGGCAGAAGGGTGTGGTTGGTGTAGCTGACGGTCGCCCGGGTGATCGCCCAGGCGCGTTCCCACGGGATGCCCTTGAGATCGACGAGAATGCGCATCAGCTCGGCCACCGCGATCGACGGATGGGTATCGTTGAGCTGGATGGCGACCTTGTCCGGCAGGCTTTCGAGCGAGTCGAACTGCTTGATGTGCCGGCGAATGAGGTCCTGAAGCGATGCCGCGACGAAGAAGTACTCCTGGCGGAGACGAAGTTCCTGTCCGGCCGCAGTGGAATCGGCCGGGTAAAGCACGCGGGTGATGGTCTCCGCCCGCGTCAGATCGGCGAGCGCGCCGACATGGTCGCCACGATTGAACTCGTCGAGACTGATCGGGTCGACCGCGCGGGCGCTCCAGAGGCGCAGCGTATTCACGCGCTCGCCGCGCCACCCGACGATCGGCGTGTCGTAGGCTATTGCGAAGACCCTCTCCTGCGGCAGCCAGCGCTGGCGAACGGTGCCGTCGACCGCGCTGTCGCTCTCGACCACGCCGCCAAAACCGATCTCGTAAGCCGCCTCGCGCCGCTCGAACTCCCACAAGTTGCCGCCCGAAAGCCAGTTCTCGGGCAGTTCGATCTGGCGGCCGTCCTTGATCTCTTGATGGAACAGCCCATGGACGTAACGGATGCCGTAGCCGTAAGCCGGGATGCCGACCGTCGCCATGCTCTCCATGAAGCAGGCCGCCAGCCTCCCGAGACCGCCATTGCCGAGCGCTGCATCCGGCTCCAGCGCCTCGATCGCGTCGAACGAGACGCCGAGATCGCGGAGCGCGGCGCTGATCGGCTCGACCAGGCCGAGATTTGACATCGCGTCGCGAAGCAGCCGGCCGATCAGGAACTCGACCGACAGGTAGTAGACGCGCTTGGCCTCAGTCCGGTACGTGGCGCGGGTCGTGTCCATCCAGCGGTCGATGGCGCGGTCGCGCACCACCAGGATCGTCGCCGCCAGCCAATCGTGCGGCTGGGCCACGATCGGGTCCTTGCCGATCGCGTAAGCGAGCTTGTCCACGATCGCGGCCTTCAGGCTCTCGGCATCGACGCGGCGCGGTTGCGGGTCGATGGTGTCGATCTTGTTCATGTGTGCTGCAGGCCTGTCTTGTTGAGGGAAACGGCAAATTCCCCGGACGTCTTGTGCTGAGCAGGAATCGTGCCTAGTCGGGCTGTGAAGTCATGGTTCTGCGCCGGTCAGTCACGGAATCGCCGCCCGCTCTGGTGCGAACCCGCCTAGCCGGAGCGCGCACGAAGTGCCAGTCCCCTCGCCCCCGAGGCCTCCGGCTGGAGCGGGTGAAGGGAATCGAACCCTCGTCATCAGCTTGGAAGGCTGTTGCTCTACCATTGAGCTACACCCGCGCACCGGTCCGCCACAGCTAACAGACTTCTGCGCCGGCTGCACGGCGTGGCGGCGGCCCGCCCGAAGAAAAAGGTGGTGGGGGAGGTAGGACTCGAACCTACGAAGGCTAAGCCAGCGGATTTACAGTCCGCCCNNCCCTTTGCCGCTCGGGACACTCCCCCGCCGATCACGGCGGGCAACCAAGCCCGGCCGCAGCGGGCTGCCGGCGCGTCTTATGACGAGACCCGCCGATGGTGTCAACGCGCCTCGCGCCGATCCGGCGCGCGTCCGCCGGATCGAGGGACCGGGCAGGGCGATTGTGGGGCTCGCACGGGACGCCTATAAGCCGTCGATGAACCATCGCCCCCCGCCCCGCCGTGACCGCCGCAACCCCCGCCACCGCTCGGCGCGCCCGCCAGCCGAGCGTAGCGAGGGTCCGCTTTTCATCTACGGCATGCACCCGGTCCAGGCGGCCCTCGGCAATCCCCGCCGGATCGTCCGCCGGGTCATCGCCACCGCCAACGCCCTCGCCCGCCTCGCCGAGACCGGCGCCAGGCTGCCCGCTGGGGTTACCGCCGAGGAAGTCGAGCCGCGCGACCTCGACCGCCTGCTCGGTGGTGAAGCCGTCCATCAGGGCGTCGCCCTCGAGGTCGAACCGCTTGCGCCGGCGGCCATCGAGTCGCTCGAAGGGGCGCGGCTCGTCGTCGTCCTCGACCAGGTCACCGACCCCCACAATGTCGGGGCTATCCTCCGTTCGGCACTGGCCTTTGGCGCCGATGCGCTGCTCACCACGGCACGCCACGCTCCGGCCGAGACCGGCGTGCTCGCCAAGGCCGCTTCGGGCGCACTAGACCGGCTGCCGGTGGTGACGATCGCGAACCTTCACCGCGCCCTCGATCAGCTCGGCGACATGGGGTTCATCCGCCTCGGTCTCGACAGCGAGGCGCCGGAGCCGATCGAGGCGACCCTGAACGGCGACCGCTACGCCCTCGTCCTAGGCGCGGAAGGCAAGGGGATGCGCCGCCTGACCCGCGAGACTTGCGACCGCCTCGCCCGGCTGCCCACCGCCGGCCCGCTCGCCAGCCTCAACGTCTCCAATGCCGCAGCCGTGGCGCTCTACGTGGTCCGCCGCCATCTCGATGAGAGCGGCGCGGCGTGAGACGGGACGGAACGACCTGAACGCCCGTCGCGCGGACCGGCTTGCCCGGCCACGCCGCCGCTGCTACGCCAAACGCGCACATGCCGGATTAGCTCAGCGGTAGAGCA
>JAGRKZ010000184.1:0-5102 GCA_020442065.1 Bauldia sp. | reverse complement strand
GGTTCAATCCCCTCATCCGGCACCAATGAACCGGTGGGCTAGGCCTGCCCGGGACGCCCGCCCCCTCCGTCAAAGCCCCGTGGCACCGCCAGCGCGCGCTTGGACTTGTATGTCGGCTCGGGGCACGAGGATGACTGCTGCAGGCGCGCATGTCAGAATCGAGCTCCTGCCGAGACTGAGGAGCCACGAGGGAGCGATGCGATGAAGGACTTCAGGATCGATCCGGAATTCGTCATTGCCGACGAAGCCCAACTTCGGGGTCTGTTCGGTGTGCCGGGTGTCCTTGCCGCACAGAAGTGCCGGAGTTCGCTCGACAAGCACGCGCAGGCCTTCATCGCGCGCTCCCCGTTCCTGTGCATCGGAACCCAAAGCGCTGATGGAACGGCCGACGTCAGCCCGCGCGGCGACCCTCCGGGCTTCGTCAAGGTTCTGGACGAGACCACGCTGGCCATACCCGATCGGCCCGGCAACAACCGCCTGGACACGCTCGCCAACATTGTCGCCAACCCCAATGTCGGTCTCCTCTTCATCATTCCGGGGTTCGACGACACCTTGCGCGTGAATGGCCGGGCGAGCCTCGTGACCGATCCCGAGCTTCTTGGCCTCATGAGCGTCCAGGAGCGCATTCCGAAGCTCGCAATCGTGGTCAGGGTCGGCGAGCTCTTCATGCATTGCGCCAAGGCCTTCCGACGCTCGCAGCTGTGGAACCCGGAGTACTTCCAGGACCGAAGCGCGATGCCCTCGCTTACGAAGATCATCCTCGATCAGACCACCGGCGCTCCGGACGACGACGCGATGCGTAAGATCGATGCCGACCTCGAGGTTGAGTACAAGCAGACGATGTATTAGCTGGGCCGGCAGAGCCGCCTACTACCGCCGGATGCGGCGCGTCATCGCAAGGGTGTTGCTGAAGACGCTCGCCACCACGATCGCGCCGCCGAGCAGCGTCATCGTTGTCGGCCGCTCGGCAAGCAGGAGCCACACCCAGGCCGGGCCCAGGATCGGCTCGAGCATGCCGAGCAGCGCCGACTGCGCCGCCGGGATCAGCCGGGCGCCGGTTACGAGCAGGATGAGGCCGACGCCGAGTTGGCCCGCGCCGAAGAAAGCGAGCAGCGCGAAGTCGTGGCCGCTCACTGCCAGCGGAGTCGCAAACGGAAACGACACCACCATGCCGATGGCGGCGCCCGTACAGGCCGCCGGCGTCATGCGGATCTGCGGCGACCGCCGGATCACCACCAGCGACGCGGCAAGGCTGAAGGCGACGCCGAGGGCGATCACGCCGCCGGTGAGGGATCGCTCCGCACCGAACCCCGACGACATCATCAGGCCGATGCCGACGATCACGCCCGCAACGGCTAGGTAGCCGGCCGGCGTGATGCGCTCGCCGAGGACGATGCGTCCGAGCACGGCGGCGATCAGCGGCGCCGAGCTCATGATCACCAGGGTCTGGGCGACCGAAGCGAACGACAGCGCCGTGACGAAGCCCACCGAGGCGCCGGCGAAGCACAGCGCCACGAACAGTCCGGGCAGCCCCATGTCGCGGAACAGCCGAAACGCGCCGCGGCCATCACGGACGAGGAGGAAGAGGAACAGGAAAGCAGTGGCGAACACCGACCGCCAGAACACCGTTGTCCAGGGGTCAGTCCCGTCGAGCGACCGGACGATCAGGCCGCCGAGGCTCCACAGCACCGCGGAACCCGCAACCAGCAGGATGCCCCTGAGGTGATGGTCGGGCGGCGCAACGGCGGAGGCGGCCTGGGTCACGGTGGTACGGCTTCTTCGAAACAGGGACGTGCGGCCGGCAGCCCCACGGATTGATCATCCCGGCTTGTGGTTGGCGTGCCAGTGCCAGGCAATGTCGATGCGCCGCGGCAGCCAGACCCGCTCCTTGCTCGCGACGTAGTCGAGGAAGCGCGCCAGCGCCGCCGCCCGTCCCGGCCGTCCGACCAGCCGACAATGAAGTCCCACCGACATCATCTTCGGCGATCCGGCCTCGCCCTCGGCGTAGAGCGTATCGAAGGCGTCGGTAAGGTAGGAGAGGAACTGGTCGCCTGCATTGAAGCCCTGCGGCGTCGCGAAGCGCATGTCGTTGGCGTCGAGCGTGTAGGGGATGATCAGGAACGGCCCGTGCGGTGCCCTGATCCAATACGGCAGATCATCGGCATAGGTGTCGGAACAATAGAGGAAACCGCCCTCCTCCGCCGCGAGGTCAATCGAGTGGATGGACGAGCGTCCGGTGTACCAGCCGACCGGCCGCGCTCCGGTCACCTCGGTGTGGATGCGGATCGCCTCGTCCATGTGCTCGCGTTCGGCCGCTTTGCTGTAGTCGCGGTAATCGATCCACTTGAGGCCGTGGCTGGCGATCTCCCAGTCGGCCTCCTTCATCGCGGCGACCGCCTCCGGGTTCCGGGCGAGCGCCGTGGCGACGCCGTAGACGGTCACCGGGATGCTGCGGCTCGTAAACATCCGCCAAAGACGCCAAAAGCCGGCGCGGGAGCCGTATTCGTAGATCGACTCCATGTTCATGTGGCGCATGCCCGGCCAAGGCTGGGCGCCGACGATCTCGGACAGGAACGCCTCGGAGGCCGCATCGCCGTGGAGGATGCTGTTCTCGCCGCCCTCCTCGTAGTTGACCACGAACTGCACGGCCACCCGCGCGTCGTCCGGCCACTTCGGGTCGGGTGGGTTGCGGCCGTAGCCGATCATGTCACGCGGGTAGGTCTCGGTCATTGGGGGGTCCTCGTCGCCTTCGGCATTCATGAACGCCCGAGCGGTACCTTGGCAAGCGGCACACCGGCGCCTCCCACCCCGCCTGCCGGCACTGAGCCCGAAAGCCGCTACTGAGGCCCGGATTCGCTGTGCGCCGACGGGTTCTCTGGCCCGTCCGAGTTGGACTTTTCCACGGCATCGCCTTCGACCGCCACCTCTTGCGAAAGACGGTCCGCCGCGAGCCTCCGATGATAGGCGCGCCAGCTCATCGGCAGTGAGGCGAGGTAGATGATGCTGAGCACCGCCATCGTCTGCCAGGGGAAGCTGAGGAGCATCGCCACCACCAGAACCACCAGAACGAACAGCGGCAGCACGAGATCGCGACGGATGCGGCGGCCGACCAGCTTCGACGACCATGTCGGGAAGCTGCTCACCATCAGCAGGGCGACTGCGAGGGTGTAGACGATCACCACCGGCGCGGTGAGAAACCCGTGCGGGGTGCCGACGAGTTCGAGATAGACCGGCAGGAACACGATCATGGCGCCCGCCGGAGCGGGTACGCCGACGAAATACCACGCCTGCCATTCGGGCCGCGCCGGCCCCGACAGCGCCACGTTGAACCGCGCCAAACGAAGGGCGGCCGAGATCGCGAAGATCAGCGCCACGATCCACCCGAAGGACCCTGCTTCATCGAGCGCCCAGGTGAACAGCAGGATCGCCGGTGCCACGCCGAAATTGACGAAGTCCGCGAGCGAGTCGAGCTCCGCGCCAAACCGCGATGTCGACTTGAGGAAGCGCGCCACCTGACCATCGATGCCATCGAGCGCCGCCGCAATGGCCACGGCGGCGATGGCCCACTCGTAGCGCATCTCGATGCTCATGCGGATCGAAGTCAGCCCTGCGCAGAGGGCGAGCAGCGTCACCAGGCTGGGCAGCACCGCCCGGACCGGCACCGGGCGCACCGATACCTGCCGGAACTGGCGGCGGAAGCGACCGCGCCGCGGCTCGTCGTCGGGATCGAACGGCTGGAAGATCGACATCCCGCGGCTCCTCAGACCACCCGCGCCCGGCGGTGCTCGTCATCGCCGCCAAAGCGGGCGAGGATTGTCTCGCCGGCGATCGCGGTCTGACCTTCGGCGACGAGGACCCGCACCGACTCCGGCAGCCAGACGTCGAGCCGCGATCCGAAACGGATCATGCCGATCCTGTCGCCTGCCGCCAGCCCATCCCCCTCCTTGACGAAGCACACGATCCGACGCGCCACGAGCCCGGCAATCTGCACGACGGCGACCGGTCCATGGGAGGTGTCGAGGACGAGTCCGTTCCGCTCGTTGTGCTCGCTGGCTTTGTCGAGCTCGGCATTGAAGAACTTGCCCGGCCGGTACGCGATCTTCGTGATCCTCCCTGCCACCGGGGCACGGTTCACATGGCAGTCGAAGACATTCATGAACACCGAGATGCGCCGCCACGTCCCGGCTTCGAGCCCGAGCTCGGCCGGGGGCGTGCCCAAAACGATCGCCGAGACGCGGCCGTCGGCCGGACTGACGACGAGGTCGGGCCCGATCGGAACCACCCGCGGCGGATCGCGGAAGAAGTAGGCGCACCAGCCCGCCACGATCGCCGCGATCCAGAACAGCGGCTGCCAGAGAAAAAGGCCGACAATCGCCACCCCGATCGCCGCGGCGATGAAGGGCGCGCCCTCACGGCGGATCGGGACGAGTGCGGAACGGATGGACTGGAGCACCGACATGGCACAGGCTCATACGACAGTCGGATGCGTCTGCACAGCGCGAGGATTGGGCAAGCCGGAGCGCCTGGTGTTCCCTCCCCTACTCCACCACTTCGCGGGACTCGGCCGTGGCGCCGCGCACGATGAAACCCTTGTCGTCCTCCTCCTCGACCTCGCGGAGCCGTTCGGCCGCCTCGGCGGCCTCGCGCTGCCGGTTCCACATCGATGCATAGAGGCCATTCTTGGCCAGAAGTTCCGGGTGGGTGCCGCGTTCGACGATGACGCCACCATCGAGCACGATGATCTCCTCGGCGTGGATCACAGTCGACAGCCGGTGGGCGATGATCAGCGTCGTCCGGTCTGCCGACACCCGGTCGAGCGCAGCCTGGATCTCCCGCTCGGTATGGGTGTCGAGCGCCGATGTTGCCTCGTCGAGCACCAGGATCGGCGGCGCCTTGAGCACCGTCCGGGCGATCGCCACCCGCTGCTTCTCGCCTCCGGAGAGCTTGAGGCCACGCTCCCCGACCTCCGTGTCGTATCCGGCCGGGAGCGTCGCGATGAACTCGGCGATCTGGGCCGTCTCGGCCGCGGCGCGGACGTCGCCATCGGACGCCTCGGGCCGGCCGTAGCGGATATTGTAGGCGATCGTGTCGTTGAACAGCAC
>JAGRKZ010000032.1 GCA_020442065.1 Bauldia sp. | reverse complement strand
CGATGTTGCCGCGGCGCTTGTCCATCTTGAGGATCTGGAACGGCTGCGGCGTGTGCATCAGCGGGGTGACGTCGCGGACCGGGCGGATGTCGACCTGGCTGCGCGGAAGGAAGGCAACGGCGCCATCGAGGTCGACGGTGAAGCCGCCCTTGACCTGGTTGAAGATCTGGCCGGTGACCTTCTCGCCCTTGTTGAAGGACTCCTCAAGCCGAACCCAGCTCTCTTCGCGCCGCGCCTTCTCGCGCGACAGGACCGCCTCGCCGAGCGCGTTCTCGATGCGCTCGAGATAGACCTCGACCACGTCGCCGATCTTGAGTTGCTGATCGCGGCCGGGGCCGGCGAATTCCTTGACGGGCACGCGGCCTTCGGTCTTGAGGCCGACGTCGATGACGGCGAGATCCTTCTCGAGGCCGACCACCGTGCCCTTAACGACGCTCCCCTCCATCAACGAATCGTCGCCGAACGACTCGGCGAGGAGGGCGGCAAAATCTTCCTTTTGGGGTTGAGCGAGAGACAAGTGCAGCTCCTTTACGACGGCGCGCCTGCCGCCGGTTGGCGTTGTTGGGACCGAACTCCATCCTGCCCCTTGGGGGACGGCCGCTTGCAGCGGTCCGGCGCTCGACGGACGGTATCGGCATTGGTCCCGCGGGACACCGGGTCGCAGACGACCGAAATCGAGGGCCGCGCGGGGACGGCGCTATATAGACATTTCGGGCTATCCGGGCAAGCGCGACGGGCGATTCGGCTCTCGGGGCGTCTTGCCGTCGCTTCCGGCCGCCCATAGGGTTCGGCCTTCAAGAGGGGAAGCAACGACGATGGTGCTGCGCGATGCCCGCCCGGCCATGAGCCGGCCATGAGCCGCAAGGTCGTCGCGATCGTCGGCACCCTCGACACCAAGGGGGCCGAATTCGCCTACCTCAAGGCCCGGATCGAGGCGGCCGGCGCCGCGACGCTGACCATCGACGTCGGAATTCTCGCCGACCCCGCCTTCCCGCCGGATGTGATGGCGGCGGACGTTGCCGGTGCGGCCGGCGCCGACCTCGCCGCCCTCCGCGCCCGCCACGACCGGGGCGAGGCGATGGCGACTATGGCAAGAGGCGTGGCGGACGTCGTCGCCGGCCTCCACGCCGGGGGGCGGATCGACGGCATTGTCTCGATGGGCGGCGGGGGCGGGACGGCCGTGGCGACCGCGGCCATGCGTGTGCTGCCGGTCGGCGTGCCGAAGCTGATGCTCTCGACGCTGGCCGCTGGCGATGTCAGGCCCTATGTCGGCGCGAGCGACGTGACGATGATGCCCTCGGTCGTCGACATCGCCGGCATCAACCGCTTCTCGGCGCGCATCATCGCCAATGCCGCAGGCGCCATTGCCGGGATGGTCGGCGCCGAGCCGCCGGAGCACGCCGGCGACCGGCCGCTGATCGCGGCAACCATGTTCGGAGTGACGACGCCGTGCGTGACCACCGCGCGGCAGATCCTGGAAGGGGCGGGCTACGAGGTTCTGGTCTTCCACGCGACCGGAACCGGTGGGCGGAGCATGGAGGCGCTGATCCGCGGCGGTTTCATCGCCGGAGTCCTCGACGTCACCACCACCGAACTCGCCGACGAGCTGGTCGGCGGCGTCCTCAGCGCCGGGCCGAACCGGCTCGAGGCGGCGGGCGAGATGGGGGTTCCGCAGGTCGTGTCGGTGGGCGCGCTCGACATGGTCAATTTCGGCGAGCGGGCGTCAGTTCCGGCGCGGTTCGCCGGTCGCACCTTCTACGAGCACAATCCGCAGGTGACGTTGATGCGCACCACAGCGGAGGAAAACGCCGCGCTCGGCCGGATCATCGCCGAAAAACTGTCGCGAGCGCAGGGTCCGACCGTGCTGATGCTGCCGGAAAGGGGCGTGTCGCTGATCGACGTCGTGGGCAACCCGTTCCATGACCCGAAGGCCGATGCGGCGCTGTTCGCCGCGCTTCGCGGTGGCATCAGCGCCAATGTCGAGCTCGTGACGCTCGATACCGACATCAACGACGAGGCGTTTGCTCAGGCGGCCGCGGAACGCCTGCTTGCCAAACTGCGGGTGGCGTGAGCGCTGTGCGCGAAGCGAGCGAGGCCCTATCGGGCCGCGGCTTTTTCCCGGATACTCCCTCCGGGGCCTTCCTTCCTGCGGAACCACAGGCGGCGACACCGATGCTCACGTTCAGCTCTTCGGCGCTGTTCGGCGCCAGCCGGAAGCGCAACCGCTTTGCGGCCGTGGTGGAAGAACTGGGCAGCCGGATCGTCCAGGGCGAGTTCAGGCCAGGGGACCCGCTGCCGAACGAGGCCGATCTCGGCCGGGAGTTCGGCACCAGCCGCTCGGTGATCCGCGAGGCGGTGAAGTCGCTTGCCGCCAAGGGCCTGCTCGAATCGCGCACCCGGACGGGCATCCGCGTGCTGCCAGCGAGCGACTGGAACCTGCTCGATGTCGACCTGCTCGGCTGGCGCTACGGCACGATGGAGCCGCAGGCCTTCTTTCGGGAGCTCTTCGAGATCCGGCGGATGATCGAGCCTGAGGCGTCGGCGCTTGCCGCCGAGCGCGCCAGTCCCGACGAGATCGCCGTCATCGAGCGCGCGTTCTCGGTGATGGCGCAGGCTGAGGCCGACCGGACCACGGCGGCGGCGGTGATGGCGGACCTCGATTTCCATCGGGCCATTCTCACGGCCGCCCACAACGACCTTCTGCTCCAGATGGGCAAGTTGATCGCCGTCGGCCTCCTGGTCAGCTACCGCATCTCGACCGGCCACTACACGCTGTTCCTCGGGCGTCACAAGGATGTGCTCTCGGCCATCGCCCGGCGCCGGCCGGCGTCGGCGCGGCGGATGATGGAGCGGCTCCTGTCGGAAACCTGGGACTACCTCGACACGCGCTTCGAGGCCGGCAAGGCGTAGCCGCCGACGGCGCTCAGAACCGCCCGCCGCCGAAGCCGGCCTGCTCGGCGGCGACGGCCGCCAGGCCCTTGTCGCCTTCGGGGAGACCGGTTCGCGCCACGGCCTCGAAGATGCGCCTGGCGTCGGCGAGGCGGCCGAGCTTGAAGTAGCTCCAGCCGCGCAGCATCATCAGGTCCGTCTGCTCCGGCGCCAGCCGGGCCCGTTCCTCGAGCGCCAGGATCGTCTCGACGTAGCGACCGTCGGCATACGCCGCGACGGCCTGCTGGCTGAGAATGCTGAGGGTCACCTCGCCCTGTCGCTTGGCCGACATCGGCGCCGCCGCGGCGGTGACCGAAGCGCGATCGGTGACGCCGGAGCGGAGATTGGCGAGGGTCGCGCCGTAGGCGGCGTCCTCGCGGGTCTTGCTGCTCGTGGACTGGAGCGCGATGTCGAAGGCGATGGCGGCTTCCGCCGGGCGATTGAGGTCCATCAGGCACCAGCCGCGCCGGAGGGCGGATTCGGGCGAGAGCGCCCGCGTGGGCGTCGTGCCGGTGCAGCTGCCGCTGCTCCCGCCGCCGGTGGCGGCCGGCGCCGCGTCGACATAGACGGGGCTCTCGGGCGCGATCTCGGGCTCGATTTCGGGTTCGACATAGGCGTAGGCGGGGTCCTCGCGCACGGTGCGGACCGGAGGGGCATCGACGATGACGTCAACGATCGGGCGGCTGCCGCGAAGCTCCGTCCGCCCGGGCTTCCCGATATTGGCGATGCGCTCCGAGCGGCTGCCCCATTCGCGAATGAGGGCGTTGACCCGGGCCTTGTCCTTCAGCGCCCAGTAGACGACGGCGAGGCCATAGGCGGCCGGCTCGTATTCAGGGTCCCAGCGCCGCACGATTTCGAACCAGCGGAGGGCGGTGCGGACCTGGCCGAGATTGTAGGCGTACCAGCCCAGCTGCTCGCCGCCCTGCAGGCTCTTCACCCGGACGATGACCTCGGCCATCCGCTGCAGCACCGGCTCCGAGATGCGGAGCGGCGGCTCGACCGCGAGCAGGTCGACCGCGGCGATCAGATAGGCCGCAAGATTGTCCGCGGACTTCTCGTTCCAGTCGTAGCTCGTCGCCTCGGCGTCGGCATAGCGCTTGAGGTCGATCAGCGCCAGCGCGTAGCCTTCGACGGCCTTGGCGCTTTCGGGATCGCGCTTGCGAGCCTTGTCGAACCAGTCGACTGCCTTCCCCGGCTCCTTGTGGCGGTAGTAGTACCAGCCGAGGAGGAGGGCATCGGCGGCGTTGCCGTCGGCGGCGAGAGCTTCGATGCGGGCGAGCTCTTCGGGGCTCGACGTCAGCTCCGGATCCTCGGCGGTCACTCCCACCCTGCGGCGAAGCAGCGTATCGGCGACTTCTTCGAACTCGCCGCCGCGATCGTAGGAGAGCAGCTCGGCGATGTCGGTCTCGGCAAGAACGTCGACGGCTTTCTGCACTGTCGCCAGCCTCTCGGCGGGACTGTCGCAATTGGTCAGGATGTAGACGTAGGCGTCCTTGGCGCGATCCGGCCGATCGGTCTTGGCGAAAGCCTCGGCCACCCGCCACAGGACGTCGACATAGTCGCAGGTGAGCAAGCTCGGCGTTGCCGCAGCGGTCTCGATGACCGTCTTCCACTGCTTGGCGTTGGAAGCGTTGGTCAGGCGGATGCGGGCGTCCGCCTGGTCGAGCAGCTCGATCAGAACGGCCGGCGGCTCCCACTCCGGCTCGCGCGTCTGCCGGTCGGCGATGCGGCTTCTCACCTCGGGATACTCGCCCTGAGAAAAGAGCTGCCACAGCTCGTCGAGTTCGGTGTCGACGAAGATCTCCGGCGCCGTCGGATCGGCCGGCGGCACCCAATCCGGATAGAGCGCCTTCAGACGGGCAATCTCGGCGTCCAGGCGGCGCTGGTCGCCCTGGCGTGCGAAGTAGCGAAGGGCGGACTCGTCGACAACGGGGGCATTGCGCGCCGGGCGGGCAGCCGGGCCTGGCGCCGCCGCCGCCGGACCGACCTCGGCCGTGGCCGCCGGTCGCGCCTTGGTCAGGTCGATGGGAGCATCCGGGGTGTAGGCGGCGTCGGGGGTAGACGGAGTATCCGGGGCTACGATGACATGCACCGGCTGCGGCACGCGACGGATCGGCCCGCCGTCCGCCTCGGCGGGTGCGCTCGTCGAAACGGCGTCCACCACGGCGATGGGGTCAGGCGCGGGCAGGCGCGTGGCCGCGAGCCAGCCGACGGCTGCCGCCAGGATCAACAGCACTGCGCCGTAGATCAGCCGCATTTGCCTTTCCGGGACGCGAGATAGGAGAGGCCGAGGAGATGCAAAGTCGATGGGTAGTAGTTGGTCGGCGTGAAGTGGAGCAGATCGTCGGGTACCGGCGTGCCGCGGCTGCAGGCGACCAGCGCGTCAATCATGCGGTAGCCGGCATCGTTGAGCCGGCTGGCGACCTTGCCGGTGGTCAGCTCGACGACGGCAGGGACGTCCTGCGCATTGCGCGGGCCGAAGCGGGTCAGGAAGGCGTCCCGGATGCCGGCGCGGATGAGGTAGAGCGGGATGCGGATGGCATTGTAGCCAAAGACCGCCGGGAAGCCTTCGGCCGGCTCGAGGCCTTTGGGCGTGATCGCGACCCAGTCGGCGGGAAGAGCGGCCGGGCCGAAACGGGCAGCGGCGACGATCTCGGTGCCGGACGAGGCCACCGCGTCCCAGTCGTACTCCGGGGCGAGTTCGGCGAGCACCGGGAAAGCCTCGAATATCCAGTAGGACGGATTGACGACGATGGTCCCCTTGGGCTGGTCGGGCGGCGTGAATCCCTGGACCCCGGGCAGCAAGACGGTGCGGCCATTGGCTTCGGCGAAGAGATTGGCGCCGACCGCGGCTGCAAGCGTCCGCGCCGCCTGGGCGTAGCGGGGCTCGCGCCAGGTCTCGCCGGCGAGACCGAGCGCGTAGGCGATCAGGATATCGCCGTCCGAGGCATTGTTGACGTCGACAATATGGGGGTTCGCGGCGGGGTCCCACTTCCAGGCAGCGAGGCCGTCGTCGCGGATGAGAAGCTGGATGCGAGTGAAGCCGAAGATGCGCTCGAACGTGCCGCGATCTCCCGCCGAGAAGGCGAGCAGCAGGCCGTAACCCTGGCTCTCGCTGTGGCTGATGCCGTGATTGGCGTCATCGATCACCCGTCCGTCGGGAAGGACGAAACGGTCGCGATAGGCGGCCCAGTCTTCCGGCCGGATGGTGTTTTCGAAACCGCCGAACGCCGCGGAGACCATGGCGACAACCATGATCAGGGCCGGGAGGATCGGTCGACTGGGAAGGGTGATCACGAACGTCTCCCGAGACGACTGAGGAGGACCGAGGTGCAGATACCGAGGATGCAGCAGAGGACCACCAGGGCGAAGGCGTAGGCGACGATATTGACCGACAGCCAGTTGGCGGCGATCAGGCGCAGATTCTCGACGGAGAAACCGCCGGTCAGGATGTAGCGCTCGCCCCTCGGCAGTGCGGTGTCGATCCCCGTGGCACTGTCATAGGCGGCAACCCGGCCGCTGAGGCCGACCCAGACACGGTTTACCGTGATCGCTTCGACGCCACTGACGAGATCCTCGGTGTTGCGCGCCGCGACGACGGTCCATTGCTGCCCGGTATCCTTGGGGGCCTGGGCGACCACCAGGGTCGACCGCTCGGAGGGATCAAACAGGGGATCGGCTCCCGCGAAGATGGCGAGGGAAGCCAAGGACAGATCAAAGTTCCGCTCCAGCCAGTGTTCGAACTCCAGCCAGCGGCCGCGAATGCCGCTGGGACTGACCAGCTCGTTCTGCCAACGGTCATACACGCCGTCGGTGGAAGTCGAATCGCCGAAGGAATTCGGGACGATACGATCGGGATCGATGTCGATAGTGACGACCGCATCCTGATATCGCACTGGCTTGTCCCACGCCGTGCGGGCGGCCGGGTCAAGGCCGAATGCGGTCACGGTCGGAACCGAGAACTGGCCGAGCGCTCCCACGAAGATCGCCGGCTGGTCGGCAAGGGCGTCGCGTCGACCCATCTCGACCGGAATGATCCGGCCGGCACTGACGGCGACCCGCGACAGGAAGGTGAGTGCGGCGGAGTAGGTGGCGCCGTCGGCGCGGCCAAGAATGATCGGCACGGGCTGATCGCTGGCCGAATAGGGAAGGCCCGACCCGACCAAGGCCGAGAGGTCGGGCCAGCGCTCGATCCGACCGAAGGGCGGCATGAAGAACTCGCTCGTGTCAAAGAGCACGAAACGGTCCTTGCCACCGGCGGCGGTGCCCGGGGCGCAGACCTGGTCGGCTGCGGTGTCGAGCACGGCGTCGACCGCGATGACGTTCACGCCGGGCCGGAAATGGGTCATCGCCACCTTGATGGGCAAATGCTGAAGGACATCGCCCTTGTCGGAGGTGAGCGGGGAATTGGCGGCGATGAATCCGTTGACATAAACGTCGACATGGCTGCCCGGCCTCACTTCGCCGGTATAGGCGGCATCGAGGTAGATCGTCGCCTCTCCATACGCATCGGAGAAGAAGTCGCCCGGCAGGCCGATGTAGAACTGGGTGCGGAAGCGGCGACCCGAGAATTCCTGTGTCGCGACGCCGAGGCTGGCGAAGGAGAGCTGGCGCTCGCCTTCGATCAACGGCACGAGGGGGAGGGTCACGGGCGTCGTGTCGATGACGCCGCGGACCGCGCCGAGCGGCCGGCCGACACCGTTGGCGACGTAGCCGATGGCCGACTTCACGTCCGGCCAGGTCGGACCGGAGATGACGAGGGTGGGAGCCGCCCCGGGAGCGTCGAGAAAGCCTACGGTTGGAGCCGAACCGGCCTCCGGCGGGATGCCTGGGAGAGCCGCGGAGAGCTCGCCGGCCGTGCCGACGGCGATTCGAAGGACGCCCGCCGCCGGCCCGGCATAGGGGCCGTCTTCGACCGAGATCACCGCCTGGCGGAAATTGCCGCGCAGCACGATCGCCTGGATCACCCGGGCAAGGTCGGTTTCCCCGAACGCACGCTCGCCGCCGGGAGCGACGATATGGAGACGCGTGCGGCCGGTCTGGTCGACGCCGACCGCTGGCAGATCGTCGAGGCTCGCGAGCGTGGTGGGAGCGCCGTCCGAGAAGACGATGCCGGTGCTGTCAGCCTCGAACTCGGTCCAGAGATCATAGGTCGACAGGATCGTGCAATCGGTGCGGTGACGCTGGTCGACCTGGACGGAAATGATGTTCACGCCGGGGCGGAGGGCGTCTGAGGCGATCGGCGAATCGAGGTGCGTCGGATTTTCGTGGGCGGCGAGCGGCTTGTCGACGACCAGATGATCGTTGATGGTGACCCGGAGAGAGGAGTCTTCCGGCGACACGTAGATCGAACTGTTGAAGGCGAGGGTCAAGGTCGCCGGGCGGGCCGCCTGTTCGGCGGTCAGGAAGAACCCCCACTTCCGCGACCCCGTCTCGCCCTCGAAGCGGAGGGTCGGGACCGACAGAAGATAGCGGTCGATCTTGCGCGGGCTGGACTTTGGGTCGGGCCCGGCGGCGGTGACGGCCGGGGCATCCCCATCCGGGACCCGTTCGCGGGTGAGATCGTTGGGGACTGTGCCGCTTCCTGCCGCGGTAGCCGGCGGGGTAGGCTCCGGCGATGACTGCATGCCGTTTCCCGCCTCGACGGCGCGAAAGTCAGGCTCCGTGGAGCGTGGGGAGGGGTCCGCGGGCGGTGGTGCTGCGGACGGCGCCACCGCCGGCTCTCCGCGCTCGACCGACATGTCAAACGGGGACTGGGCGACCGATACCGCCGGAAGAACCAGGAGCGCGGGGCCCAAAAGGCAGAGGGCGAGACAGCGGATCATGGCGCCGGCTTGCTCACAGGATCGGCCACGGCCGGCGGCGTCGCCGGCAGCGGGGCGCCGGTGTCGGGGGCCGCACCGATCCGGCGCATGAGGTACGCAAGGCCCCGGAAGCTCTGATAGATCGAGAGTTTGAGGAACCACAGCGTGCCGCGGATGATGCCGATATTGACGCGCCGCGACTCCTGAAAGTCGCTCCACTGCTTGGAGTTGGCGAAGAGCAGATCGGCAATCAGCCGGAAGTGGACGGCGCTGGTCGGGTGGAAGCGGCAGCCGATGATGAGCGAGTTGCCTTCATCGACGAAGTTCCGCACGGTCAGAGGCAGCGTATTCGCGCCGATGTCTGACAGGGACTGGAACTGCACCGAGGCCTCGTCGCCCTGATGAATCCGATCGCCATTCTGGTGAACGATGCGGATGCGGGCGCCGCCGAGGGAGACATCTTCGATCGAGCCCGGGAAGGTCTCGCCGTCGTGTACGAAATCGCATCGCCGGGAAATGTTGACGCGGTGCGTGCTTTGCGGGTTGCGCCGCTCGGACACGACGCCGAGCGCACAGCCAACCATGAGCAGGTTCAGGATGTTCCAGCCTCCGACCACCAGGGTGACGTCGGCGTCGTAGGGCTGGGTCACGATTCGCCAGACGGTCATGACGACGCCAGCGAGCAGGACCGCGAAGATGATGTAGAACGGCCCGCCGAGCTCGGAGATGTAGCTGCGGTCCAGCGTTTCGTCCTTGGCCGTGACCTTGAAGGTCGGCTTGCGCGGATTGAGAAACACCGAGAACAGCGCCGGCAAGAGATAGACAGATTGAATCAATTCGTACAATTCCGATATCCACGGCCAACGGAAGCGGCCATAGAGATAGTTTTGCATCATCAGGTTCACGATCATGTACATGAGCGTGTAGGCCATGAACTCGCCGCCTGACGCTACGAATATTTCCGCGCCGAAAAAAAGGTAGAACAACGGCGAGATCAGGAAGATTGTGCGGGGAAATGCGAACAGCCAGAACAGCGTGCTCGACATGTAGCAGAGGCGCTGCGGCACACTGAGCCCGCGCTTCAGGGGCGGGAAGCGGAAGCGCAGGATCTGCATCATGCCCTGCGCCCAGCGCGTCCGCTGGCCGATGAAGCTTGCAAAGGTCGCGGGCTGGAGGCCAGCGATCAACGGCTTGTCGACATACACACTGTCCCAGCCATTGGCGTGCAGCTCGAGCGCGGTTTCGGCGTCTTCGGTAATGCTGACGCCCGAGAAGCCCTTGGTGGTCTCGAGGGCGGCCCGCCGCAGAACGGCGGCCGAGCCGCAGAAGAACGAAGCGTCCCACTTGTCGAGCCCGCGCTGGATGATGCCATAGAACATCTCGTTCTCGGACGGCATCTTGTCGAAGGTCCTGAGATTGCGTTCGAGCGGGTCCGGGTTGATGAAGAAGTGCGGGGTCTGGACGAGGAACAGTTTCGGGTTCTCGGCGAAATAGCCGACCGTCTCGGTGAGGAAGTCGCGCGCCGGAGCGTGGTCGGCATCGAACACGGCGACCAGCTCGGCCTGCGAATGAGCGAGACCGTTGTTGAGGTTGCCGGCCTTGGCGTGCTCATTCCTCGCCCGGGTTAGGTACTTGCAGCCAAGGTCGTCGCAGAGCGCCGAAAGGCGCGCGCGCCGATCCTGGGCAGTAATGCCCTCCTCGACCTTGGTTGACCGGCACTTCTGATCCGTGCCGCCGTCGTCGAGCAGCCAGATCGTCATCCTGTCCGCGGGGTAGTCGATGCCCTTTGCCGCCGCGAGGGTGGTCGCCAGGAGGACCGTATCCTCGTTGTAGGTGGGGACAAAGATGTCGACGGTTGGCGGCACAGCGGGAACCGGCGGCGAGACCCGGCTGGGCAGGGGCTTGGCCACCACGAACAGGCTGAGGCCGAGCATGAAGACGTTGTAGAGCTCGGCAACATAGAGGAGGACGCCGGGGACGAAATTCTCGAGCTGGTTGACTGGCGGGATGGTGTCGGTGGTGCGCCAGTAGACGTAGCGGAGCACCATGGCGGTGCCGAGCGACAACGAGATCAACCGCCAGATCCCCTCCGGCCTGATCGTCTTCAGCACGATCATCGCCGCCACGATCATTGAGCCGGCGATCAATTGCGCCTGCAGGCTGATCGGCAGGCCGATCAGGAACAACGCCGCCCCTGCCGCCACCGCCCACAGGAGGGAAAAGCCGATCTTGCTCATGCCGCCGCCTTGCCTATCGGAACCACGCTCTGCCTGGCCGATTCCCCTGCCGCTGTTGTCTTCGACATCACTGTGTACGGACTCTGCTCAACAAAACCTTTTCGGCGCCGTCTATTCTCCGGGTGCGGGTACGGTGGGGAAGTCCTCGTAGTTTCCGGGTTCGGGGAGCGGCACGATCGGGCCCTCCGGATAGATAGGTTCCGGCTCCGGTTGCCGGATCACGACCCGGCGAACCGGCGCTGGGGCCGCCGTCACGGGAAGCTGCGGCTCGATCGGAGCAGAGAGCGCGCCGAGGCCGGTCGCCACGCGCGGGGGCTTGCCGTAGGGATTCCACAGCGGCGACGGCAGGTAGCCGACGATCTGGAAGCCATACATCACCGAAAGCAATTGCTGCTCGGTGGCCCTCGAATCGCACAGGCGCAGCCGGATGCCGATGGCGCCGGCCTTCACGAACTGAGGTCGCTCGACGTGCTGCCAGGCATAGAGGCATCGTTCTCCGCCTCGGGTTACGCCGGTGGCAAAGCCGAAGGGCCCGTATTTGTTCTGGGCATAGATCAACGATGTCTTCATCGGCACGCCGAGGAGGTACCATTGGAACTCGCGTGCGATCTGTGTCGGATGGATCGAGTCTTCGCCGAGGGCGTTGTCTTCAACCGTGACGTAGCCGACCGGTCCATACAGCGTGACGGTGAGGAAATTCTGACCGGAAACCCTAGAATTCGTCGCGAGTATGCTTTCGCGAACGATGGCGTCGCGATAGCGCTTCTCCAGAACCGTGACGATGGCGGGACCACCGGCCGGAAGCCGGGCGAACGATTCCGTCACCGGCACTTCGGACCTGACGGTGATGACGCGCGGCCCCTGGGTCGTGGCGCAGCCGGCAAGAGCGGCGGCGGCCGCAAGGCCGAGGACGGCACGACGCACGGCGCCGGCCGGCGACCGTAGGCGCCAGCCCGATCCGTGATCGCGGTCCATCCGCGAATATGTGCCAAAGTCCATCACACGGCATGACCCCGCACGCTTGCACCGCCCCCTCGCCGGCGGTGCGTTGCGGCAGGTCCGACCGTGCCGAATTATGCTTAATGAAACGCTAAGCAGACCCCGTTGCCTCAGGCTTTTGTTAGGTTTTGTGGCCTACCGCTAGGTCCCGGCGCGATCGGGGGATACACTTCCCGGTGGCGAAGCGATCGGTGCGGACGCGAGGGGTGAGCATGGGCACGCGCGGGGCAGCGATCGTGGTGTGTGCCCTGGCAATGACGATGATTGCCGGGGCCGGGTCTGCCGAGGACGGCGTCGAGGACGATCGCATCGTCTTCGGCCAGTCCGCGGCCCTGAGCGGGCCGGCGGCCGAACTCGGTCTCGAGATGCGCCGCGGGATCATGGCGGCCTTCGCCGAGGCCAACGCGACGGGCGGAGTCGAAGGTCGGCGGATCGATCTTGTCGCCCGCGACGACCGCTACGAGCCGGAAGCGGCGATCGACAACACCACGGCCCTGATCCGGCAGGACAAGGTCTTCGCCCTGATCGGCGAAGTCGGGACCCCCACCTCGGCGGCCGCGGAGCCGATCGCCCGTTCCGCCGGCGTGCCCTTCATCGCGCCGTTCACCGGGGCCGAGTTCCTGAGAGATCCCAGGCTCAGGGACGTCGTCAACATCCGCGCCTCCTATTTCGAGGAGACCGAGACGATCGTCGATCGTCTCGTTGCGGACCGTGGCGTGCGTCGGATCGCCGTCCTCTACCAGGACGATTCCTATGGGCGGAGCGGGCTCGCCGGCGTCAACCAAGCGCTCGCGCGCCGCGACATGAAGCTGGTTGCCGCCGGCACCTACGTCCGCAACACCACGGCGGTCAAGACGGCCCTGCTCGGCATCCGCGGCGGCAATCCGGAAGCAATCATCGTCATCGGCGCGTATCTCCCCAGTGCGGTTTTCACCCAATGGGCGCGGAAGCTCGGGCTCGACGCCGTCATCGTCAATATCTCGTTCGTCGGCGCCAACGCGCTCGCGGAGGCGCTCGGCCCTGCCGGGGAAGGGGTGTATGTGACGCAGGTCGTGCCGTTCCCGACCGGGGACGAGATGCCGCTCCTTTCCGACTATCGGCGAGCGCTGGCGGCCTTCGATGCCGGCGCTCTGCCGGGCTTCGGCTCGCTCGAAGGATACATCGCCGGGCGTCTGACGGTGGAGGTATTGCGCGGCCTGGGCCCGTCCCCCACCCGTGCCGGATTCCTGGCCGCACTTGCGGTGCGAGGAACCTTCGATATCGGGGGTTTCCTGCTCCGCTATGGTCCCTCCGACAACCGCGGCTCGGATCAGGTCTTCCTGACGATGATCCGGCGCAACGGTCAAATCGAGCCGGTCGGGAGCCTGGCGCCTTGAGCGCGGCGGCCGACCCTGCGCCCGTGCGCCGTTCCCGGCTGGGGTTGTCGGCGAGGCTCTATCTCGCCATTGGCGGCGCCGTGGCGCTGACCCTTGCCGCCAGCATCGTCGCCTGGATCTCGTTCGTCGAACTCGGCCAGCATCAGCGGCGGATCACCCGCGAGCACATCCCCTCGATCACCGATTCGCTCCGGCTGGCCGCCCAAAGCAATCGCATCGCGGCGACCGCCCCGGCACTAATCGCGGCGACCACCGAGGTGGAGCGGGACTCGGTGATGAGCGCCCTCAAGCAGCAGGGCGCCGGCCTTGACGATCTGATCGGGCGACTCGACCAAGATGTCGCCAACGAGTCCGATGCATCGGAGGACCAGCAGCAGATCGCGAGTATTCGCCGGACCAGCTCAAGCCTCACCGAGACGCTCGATCAGCTCAACCTGTCGGTCTCCCGCCGGATGTCGCTCCGCGACACTCTGGCGGCGCGGGTCGAACACGCAGCGGAACTGCATCGCGCGCTGATCGAGAAGCTGACGCCGCTCCTCGACGACGCCACGCTCTACCTCGTGACCGGCTATCGCACGCTGGCCGATACAACCCCCCAGCCGGCGGAAAGCCGCTTCTCCGAGCGGACCCTGCTGACCTATGCGGCGATGACGCAGCTCTCGATCGAGGCCAACCTCATAGGCGTGCTGATCGCCGAGACCACCGATCTCCAGGATGCCGCACTGATCCCGCCGCTGATCGAGCGGTTCCAGTCCGCGGCCGACCGGTTCGAACGGGCCATCGGCGTGATCGGCCCGGGGGGACTCCAGTCGGTGCAGGACACCGCCGACGAGCTCATCGCCCTCGGCCTCGGTCCCGATAACGTCTACGCGCTCCGTCGGAGTTTCCTGCTCGAACAGAAGGTCGGGAACGCGCTGGTCGGACAGGCGCAATCGGTTGCGGTCATGCTGGCCCGCCAGGTCGACAGTCTCGTCGGCCATGTCGAGGCCCGAACCGAGACGGCGGTGGTGGCCTCGAACCGGGCAATCGATGTCGGCGAGACGCTCCTGCTCGTGCTCAACGCGGTCAGCATCATTGGTGCGCTCGCGATCGGCTGGGGCTATGTCCGCCGGCAGATCACCGCGCCCGTGGTCAGGATCACCGATGCCGCCGCCGCCTTCGAGGCCGCGCGTTACGATCCGGAGAGCCTCGCGCCGGTACGGGATCGCAAGGACGAGCTCGGCGACCTCGCCCGCACTTTCACGCGGATGGCCGCCGAGGTGCAGGCCCGCACCGATACGCTCGACCGGCTGGTTGACGAACGCACCCGCGAGCTCAACGACAAGAACGGGCTGCTGGCTGCGGCCAACCGGCGAATGGATGCCGAACTTGCCATCGCCCGAACGCTGCAGGCGGCCATGCTGCCGCAGCGGCTGCCCGAAAACCCCTGCTACGCGGGCAAGGCGACCATGGTGCCGGCGCAGGAAATGGGTGGCGATTTCTATGACTTCTTTCCGGTTGGCGACAACCGGGTCGGCCTGGTCATCGCCGACGTTTCCGGCAAAGGCGTGCCGGCGGCGTTCTTCATGGCGATCTCGCGGACGATCCTGCAAGGGGCCGCCCGCGAGCAGCGGACGGCCGGGCTGTGCCTTTCGGACACCAATGACCTTCTGTGCGAACAGAACCCGCTCGACCTGTTTGTCACCGCCTTTTACGGCATTCTCGACCTCGACACCGGCGAGCTCAGCTATGCCAATGCCGGGCACAATCCGCCGCTGCTGGTCAGCCGCGACGGCTCGATCGCACCGCTGCCCGGGACCGGTGGCGTTGCGATGGGCGTGATGCCCGGGGTCGGTTATGGCGAAGGGCGGCAGGCAATGCGGCCCGGCGACACGCTGATCCTCTACACGGACGGCATCTCGGAGGCGATGGACCGCGACGGACGCGAGTTCACCGAAGCGCGGCTCATCGGCTCGCTCGGCGAGAGCCACCGCCAGTCGGTCGAGATCATGATGTCGACGCTGATCGAGGCTGTGAGCGAATTCGTCGGCGATGCACCGCAGTCGGACGACATCACGTGCCTGATCGTGCGCTACAAGGGGCCGCCGGCGACGGAGAGGCTGGAGGCGGCGGAGTAGCGCTCAACCCACCACCGCGGCCTCGGCCTCGGCGCGCGTGCCGACAACGGTGAGGATCGAGATGAAGCCGCTGATCTCGAAGACCTCGCGAATGTTGGGCTTGAGGTTGCAGAGCGCCAGCTTGCCGCCCTTGAGGCTGAGGCGCTTTCCCATCATCAGCACCAGACGCAGGCCGGAGCTGGAGATATAGTCGAGCCCGGCCAGGTCGAGCACCACCCGGGTCTCGTTCGTTTCGAGATGGGCGAACATCTCGGTCTCGGCGGCGCCGACGCTGTTGCTGTCAAGGCGGCCCTCCGGCTTGAGGACAAGCACCTTGTTCCTGGTCTTCTCGCTCGGGATCTTCATCTGCCATCCGGTCCATGATCGCTGATAGGCTGATAGTGGGTGAGAGCGCGCCGGTCCATCCCCCGCACCGGCAACGGCATGGTCATGGCGCGCCGAACCGCTTGCGCATGGTGAGGACGTTGCGCCTGCCGGCGCGCCGGTAGGCGACCTCATCCATCAGCGTCTTGACGAAGTGAACGCCGAGGCCGCCGACCGGCCGCGCCTGGAGATCGGACTCGAGATCGGGCGGCGGCACCTTGAGCGGGTCGAAGGCAGCGCCGTCGTCGGACACTTCGGCGACGATCTCGGCCGCTTCGATCGCGAGCGACACCAGGACCTCGTGATCACCGTCGTCCGGCCAAGCGTATTCGATCGTGTTGGTGATCGCCTCGTCGAGCGCGAGGTTGAGATGGCCGATCACGGCCGGCGGCACGCCATTCGCCGCGCAGAAGCGTTCGACCTCCTCGGCGGCCTCGGCGATCGCGGCGAGACGATTGGGGAGGCGGAGCGTGAGCAGGCCGTCCGCACCGCTCATTGCGCAGGCGCCCCCAGCGTCTCGGGCAGGCCATCGGCATCGACGTCGGGCAACGCATCGGCCAGGCGATGGATGAGCCAGGAGGCCCGTTCGGTCAAATTGGTCAGCGTCAGGATCGTCATCTTGTCGCTGGCGGCAAGCGCCGCGTCGCTGGCGAGATACTGCTCGCGGAGGCGGCGCATCAGGCCGCCGCGGTCGCCGCTCATCCGCCGCAGCAGGACCCGGTCCTCGGCGCCATCCGGTCCCAGTGCCTCGACCACGACCATCAGTACGGCGTCGAGGCCCTCGACGACGCTGTCGGTAAGCTGCCCGGTGGTCACGTGGGCTTCGCTTTCGAGGACGATGCGAGACAGGTCGGCAAGGGTTTCGGCGAGGCCTTCGAGCAGGCGCTGGACATTGAGGGCGAGATTGAGCCGCTCATAGGCCGAATGCGAGAGGTGCGCTTCGCCGAGCCGGTCGAGGAAGTCATCGACCACGCCGCCCAGACCGTCGACCACCTCGCGGGTTCGGGCGATGGCGGTAGCGCCATCGGTCGGACGGTCGCGGGCGATCGCAAGGAAGCGGGGAAGGTAGCCGGTGAGCCGCTGCTGCTCGAGGGATACTAGGTCGAGCGCCGTCTCGGGCTCGTTGAGTGCCTGTTCGTAGATGTACGCGGGCTGTGCATCGCTCTCCTCGGCCGGCGGCGGATAGAGCCGGCCCAGCAGACGGGCGCTCGGCTCGAGCAGCGGTATGAGCACAAGTGCGCCGCCAAGGTTGAAGACGACGTGCACGTAGGCGAGCTGCAGCGACGGCACGTCGGAGAGCGCGCGGACGAGGGCGATGACCATCGGCACGCCGCCGTAGACCTCGAGATAGAACAGCGGGACCATCACCGCCATGGCGACGAAGTTGAAGGCGACCTGATACATCGCGACCTGGCGCTTGCGGCCGCGAAGGCCCGCGGAGAGCACGTAGGTCAGGGCGCTCGAGCCGACGTTGGCGCCATAGATCGCCATGACGCACTGCTCGAAGGAGATGACGCCGGCGGTCGCGAGCGTGATGGCAAGCAGCGTGATCGAATTGCTCGACTGGGTGATGAAGGACAACGCCGCGCCGATTGCGAGGATGAGAAGGTATGATGTCCCGGCGCCGGAGAGCATATCCCGGACCCAGGGCTCGTGGGCCAGCGGTTCGGCGGCCGTCTGAAGGATCTGGAGCCCGAGGAACACCAGGCCGATGCCGAAGGTGGCGAGGAGGATGGTGCGGGCGGGGGCGAGACGTTCGCTCGCGAAAGAGATGCCGGCCAGGCCGAGCATGGCGAGGACGAAGAGGTGGATATTGAGCGTGGCGATGACGACCAGCAGCGTCGAGCCGACATTGCAGCCGATGATGATGGCAAGGCCGCTGCCGACCGTGAGCAGGCCGCTGCCGAGCATGCTGACAACGATGAAGGTTATCGCCGAGGTGCTCTGCATGACGGCGCCGGCGGCGAAGCCCCAGAACAGCCCCGCGGGAATCGAGCGGGTCCAGGCAGCAACCGCGGCGCGGAAGCGCCGTCCGGTCAGCTTCTTGAGGTTCTCCGACAGCAGGTACATGCCGGCGAAGAAGATGCCGATACCACCGATGGCCTGGGAAAAGATGTCCAGCACGATCGAGTCGTCACCTTGTTCCGCGCTGCCGGCCCGCAAGCCGGCCCCGATGCCAGTGTAGCGGGATTCTGCTAAAGCCTGGTTTTCGCGTCTACCCCTCGGGAAGACTGCCGATGAACTACCGTCACGCCTACCATGCCGGAAACCACGCAGACGTTTTCAAGCACGCTGTGCTGGTGATGCTGCTCGAGCACCTGCGCGCCAAGCCCAAAGCATTTACCGTGCTCGATACCCATGCCGGCGCCGGCAACTACGACCTCCGGTCCGTGGAGGCCGGCAAGACGGGCGAGGCGGCAGACGGCATCGGCCGGATCTTCGACGCTGCCCTGCCCGCGGTGCCGGCCTATCTCGACCTGATCCGCCACCTCAACCCGGAAGGTCTCGCGGTCTACCCCGGGTCGCCGGCCATCATCCGGACCTTTCTCCGCGATGAGGACCGGCTGATCGTCTGCGAGCTGCACGAGGAGGAGGCGGCCAAGCTGCGGCGGGCCTTTCGCGGCGACCGGCAGGTCGGCGTGCACCACCGCGACGGCTATGAGGCGATCAACGCCTTCGTGCCGTTGCCCTCGCGGCGCGGGCTGGTCTTCATCGACCCGCCCTATGAGGAGGCGGGCGAGCAGGGCTTCCATATCCTTGTCGATCACCTCAATGCAGGACTGGAGAAGTGGCCCGGCGGGATGTTTGCGGCCTGGTATCCGCTCAAGGACCGGGTGGGCATCAATGCGCTGCGGAAACGCTACGGCCGCGCCAACCCGCCGACGCTGGCGGTCGAGTTCGTCCGAACGCCGTTCGACGGCAAGAGCCTGGCGGGCAGCGGCCTGTTGATCGCCAATCCGCCGTTCGGCATCGCCGAACGGTTGACCGCGCTGGGCGAGGACCTTGCGGCCGCGTTCGCAATGAAGAAGGGCGGGCTCGGCCTCGAGTGGTGGATCGCCGAGCGCTGAGTCAGCGGGCCGCGAGCCGCGCCGGATCGAAGGACGGCAGGCGGCCGGGGGCGAAGGGGGCAAGATCGACGGCGGAGGCACCGTCGAGGATGAGTTCCGACACCGCTTCGCCGGTCGCCGGTGCGTTGAGCATGCCCCAGACGCTGTGGCCGGTCGCAACATAGGCCCCGCCCACCCCCGGTACGGGGCCGATCAGGGGCAGGCCGTCGGCGGTGACGGGGCGGAAGCACGCCTGCGCGGCGACAACGGGCGCCGAAGCGAAGATCGGAGAGATGCCGGCGGCGATCGCGGCGAGCCGGTCGATGGCGCCGGGATCGGGCTCCACCGCCGCGGGGTCGACCGGAAGGGGGCTGTCGCTGGAGATGGCGCAGACATAAGTGGTGCCGTCGGCCCGCGGGAACACCTCGGGCGAGGCTTCCGGGCCACCCCTCTCCCGGATTTCGAGGAACAGCGCTTCGGGCGGTACGGCGTCGCCTGTCCGGTAGACGATGCTGTGGCCCTTGAGCCCATACACGGCGGGAAGCGGCAGCCAGGCTGCGGCGAGGATCGACCACGGTCCCATGGCGATGACAACGGCATCGGCTTCGAGCCGCTCGTTACCGAGGGCCACGCCGCCAACGCGGTCGCCCGTGCGGAGCAGGCCGGTGACCCGACCCGGCCGGACGGAGGCGCCCCTGTCTTCGGCTAGGCGCATCAGGCCGCGGGTGAAGCCGGCCGGATCGATCTGTGCGGTGGTCTCGGGCGTGCCCAGCCGGCGGTCGAGCGTGACCGCCGTCGATGTCCAGCCGTCGGTGCGGCGTCCGGCGGCGGGGCTACCGTTGCCGTGGCCGCCGTAGGTGACAAGCCGGCGGTAGCCGCCGCCATGCACCGTCGGGCCGAGTTCGGCATGAAGGGCGAAGCTCCGCCGGGCGAGGGCGGAGAGTGGCCCACCATCGCACCAGTCGAGGGCGAGAAAGCCGCCGGACTTGCCCGAGGCGGCATGGGCGATGCCGGTCGATTCGACGACGATCGCCTCGGCGCCCCGGCGGCTGAGGAAATAGGCGATCGCGACGCCGATCACGCCGCCGCCGCAGACGACGACCCTCATCGGTCAGGCGACCAGCGAGCGGTAGAGATCGGCATAGCGTCGGGCGCTCGCGCCCCACGACAGATCCGATTTCATGCCGTTCTGCTGAAGCTTCTTCCAGGCCTTGGCGTGGCGATGGAGGTCAATGGCGCGGGCGATGGCGCGCGTCAGCGCCGGAACCTCGACCGGCAGGAACTGGAATCCGGTGGCGACGCCGCGGTCGAGGGCGGCGAGATTGGCGTCGATGACGGTGTCGGCGAGGCCGCCGACCCGTGACACAAGCGGGACGCAGCCGTAGCGGAGGCCGTAGAACTGGGTGAGTCCGCACGGCTCGAACCGGGAGGGAACCAGCACCGAATCCGAGCCGCCCTGGAGCAGGTGAGACAGCGGCTCGCTGTAGCCGGTGACGATGCCGACGCGACCGGGGTAGCGCGCCGCCGCGGCGCGGAACATTCCCTCGATCGCCGCCTCACCGGAGCCGAGGACGGCGAGCCGGGCGCCGAGGGCGACCAGGCCGTCGATGCATTCGCCGAGGATGTCCATGCCCTTTTGCCAGCCGAGCCGGCTGACGACGCAGAACAGGAAGCTGTCGTCCGGCGTCAGGGCGAAGGCCTCGGCGATGGCGCGCTTGTTGGCGGCCCGGCGGGGCAGCGTCGCGGCGGTGTAGTTGGCGGCAAGATTGGGATCGGCAGCGGGATCCCACACCGCAGTGTCGATGCCGTTGACGATGCCGGACAGCACCTCGCTCCGTTGCCGGAGGAGCCCGTCGAGGCCCATGCCGCCGCTCTGCGTGCAGATCTCCTCGGCATAGGTGGGGCTGACCGTGGTGATGGCGCCGGCGTGACGAAGGCCGGCCTTGAGGAAGCCGACGCCGCCATAGTACTCGACGCCCTCGACGTCCCAGGCCTGCGGTGGCAGGCCGAGGTGGGGGAAGACCGAGGCGGGGAAACGGCCCTGGAACGCGATGTTGTGGATTGTCATCACGCTCCGAGCCGCGGTCGGCTCGGCGTAGTGGAGATAGGCGGGGACGAGGCCCGCTTGCCAGTCGTGGCAGTGGACGACATCCGGGACGAAGGACTCCACGGCGCCGGCACCGACGTCGGCTGCGGCGCGACAGAACGCAGCGAAGCGTCGCCAGTTGTCCGGCCAGTCGGCGCCGTCGGGCGTGAGGTAGGGGTTGCCGGGACGGTCGAACAGCGCCGGGGCATCGAGCACGATGAGGTCCAGGCCGCCGGCGGTGCCCGCCAAGAGGCGCGCCGGCGTGCCGAGAAGGCTGGCATAGCCGTGAATCTCCGTCGCGCCCGACAGCGCGCCCAGGACGTCGCGATAGCCGGGCACCATGACCCGCATCGCGATGCCTTCGCCGGCCAGCGCCGCGGGCAGGGCGCCCGCAACATCGGCGAGGCCGCCGGTCTTGACCAGCGGAAAGACCTCCGAGGCGACGGAGAGAACGCGCATCCGGCTAGGTGAACTTGTCGAGCATCGCCTGCGTGACCAGGCAGATGCCGCTTTCAGTGCGGCGGAAGCGCTCCGCGTCGAGCTCGGGATCCTCGCCGATCACGAGCCCTTCGGGAATGCGCACTCCGCGGTCGATCACCACCTTGCTCAGCCGGGCCGAGCGGGCAACATCGACACTGGGCAGGATCACCGCCTCCTCGCAGGAAGCGTAGGAGTTGACGCGGACATTGGTGAAGAGCAGCGACCGGCGAATCGAGGCACCGGAGACGACGCAGCCACCCGCGACCAGCGAACTCACGGCCATGCCGCGGCGGCCGTCCTTGTTGTGGACGAACTTGGCCGGTGCGGTCAGCTCGACATTGGTCCAGATCGGCCAGGTATGGTCGTAGAGGTCGAGGGCCGGCACGATGTCGGTCAGGTCGATATTTGCCTGCCAGTAGGCCTCGACCGTGCCGACGTCGCGCCAGTAGGGCTCTCCGGTCTTGTCGGCGCGGACGCAGGAGTCGGCAAACCTGTGCGCCACGGCCTTGCCGTGCTTGACGACGTAGGGAATGAGATCCTTGCCGAAGTCGTGGCTTGACCCGGGGGTCTCGGCGTCGCGGCGCAGCAGTTCGAACAGGAACTTGGTCTCGAACACGTAGATGCCCATCGACGCGAGTGCCTTGTCCGGAGCGCCGGGAATCGGTGGCGGGTCCTTCGGCTTCTCCAGGAAGGAGATGATGCGGTCTTCGGCGTCGACATGCATGACGCCGAACCCGGTCGCTTCCAGGCGCGGCACTTCGAGGCAGCCGACGGTGACGTCGGCGCCGGTCTCGACGTGCTGCTGAAGCATCAGCTCGTAATCCATGCGGTAGATGTGGTCGCCGGCGAGGATGACGATGTGGCGTGGGCCGTAGCTCGAGATGATGTCGATGTTCTGGAAGACCGCGTCGGCCGTCCCTTCGTACCACTGGTGCTCGGAGACACGCTGGCTGGCCGGCAGGATGTCGAAGCTCTCGTTCCGCTCGGGGCGCAGGAAGTTCCAGCCGCGCTGAAGGTGGCGGATCAGGCTGTGGGCCTTGTACTGGGTCGCGACGGCAATCCGGCGGATGCCCGAATTGAGGGCATTGGAGAGGGCAAAATCGATGATCCGGGTCTTGCCGCCGAAATACACCGCCGGCTTGGCGCGCTTGTCGGTCAGTTCCAGGAGCCGGCTACCGCGGCCTCCGGCAAGCACATAGGCCATGGCGTCGCGCGCGAGCGGCGCATTCGATCCCCGATCCGGCACGGTTCTTCCTCCCTATGTTTGCGAGCAAGGATAGGCGAAGTGCCGGCCACTCGTCGATTCGGTGTTGCCGGCCGCCTCCCGGGGGCGGTCACGACCAGAAGGCGGGGACGGTCTCGGCAAGGGCGCCGCCGACCCGAATCGGGGCCGTCGCGATGGCCAGGCCGGTGGCGTCGTCGACCTCGACGGCGATGCCGCAGAGCGTCACAGGGCCCTGGGCGGGGGTGAAGCGCTCACCGGGGACCTTTGTGAGGAAGCGGCGCAGCGGCTCCTCCTTGTCCATGCCGATCACGGAGTTGTAGTCGCCGCACATGCCGGTGTCGGTCTGGTAGGCGGTGCCGGCGGGGAGAATGCGGTAGTCGGCGGTCGGCACGTGCGTGTGGGTACCGACGACGAGGGTGGCGCGACCGTCGAGGTAGTGGCCGAGGGCCTGTTTCTCGCTCGAAGCCTCGGCGTGGACGTCGACGACGACGGCATCGGCCTGCTCGCCCAGCGGACAGGCGGCGAGCTCCCGGTCGATGCTGGCGAACGGGTCGTCAAGAGCGTCCATGAAGATGCGCCCCATCACGTTGACCACCAGGACTCGCGCGCCGTTGCGGGCGAGAAAGAGGCCGGCGCCGCGGCCCGGCGTGCCGGCGGGATAGTTGGCGGGACGGATGAAGCGGTCCTGATGGACGGCGAAGGTCAGCGCCTCGCGCTGGTCGAAGGCGTGGTTCCCCGTGGTGACGACATCGGCCCCGGCATCGAGGAAGGAGCGGAACACATCCTCGGTGATGCCGAATCCGCCGGCGGCGTTCTCGCCGTTGACGACCACGAAATCGAGCCGGTGGTCGGCGATCAGACCGGGCAGCCGCTGGACAAGCGCATTGCGGGCGGCGCGGCCGACCACGTCGCCGAGAAAAAGCAGTCTCATCGTCTGTCCGCCCCCCGTTCGCGGAAGTCCAGGATCTCGGTCTCGGTCACGACCACATCCAGCCTGGCATCATGCGGCTCGGCGGGGATCGTGTCGACCTCCTGCAGCGCGAAGGCGATGCCGACGAGCGGTGGCCTGAGACGCCGGGCGTGCAGCGCGGCGATGGTGCGGTCGTAGTGGCCCTTGCCATAGCCGAGGCGCGCGCCCGCGCGGTCGAATCCGACGACGGGAACGATGATGAGATCAGGGTCCAGCGTGCCGGCTGTAGCGGCCGGAACGACAGTGCCGAAGCCGCCGGAGGCAAGGGGCGCCCCCGGCTCGTAGCGGCGGAAGGCGAGCTCCGCGCCGGGCAGGATGGCCGGAAGCCCGATCGCGATGCCGCGGCGATGGGCGGCGGCAAGGATGGGCGCCGGGTCGACCTCGCTCCGCATCGCCACGTATCCGGCGATGCTGGCGGGCGCCGCTGCCGCGATCAGCGGCGCGATGCGCTCGGCGATCGCCGCCGACGCCGCGCTCCGGTAGGCGGGCCCGGTCGCATCGCGGCGATGGAGCGCCAGGTCCCGGAGTTCGGATTTCGAAGACAATCGAGGTCGGGCCGGGCAATGAGCTGAAGAAAGGCAGGTGCGAGGCCGCTGAGCCGGTGGAGGTGTCGATCCCGGAGACCTACAGAGTAGGTGGGCGCCGTATGTCCAGGCCCACGGGCCCGGCCAGGGACAGCTCCCTTAAGGATCGATAAGGCCCCGGGGAAAAGTATCTCCTGCCAAACCCCGCAGCACTCGCGGGACGAGATATAGAGCCAGGAACGCCGGCGCGCCAGAGGCGGGCGGATGCGGGTCAGGCGTCGTCGGCGAGCGGATCGGTGCCGCTCAGGCGGGAGGCGAGCGACTCAAGCCGCTCCGCAAGGGATTCCATCGCGTCCGCGACCTCCCGTTCCCGGCTGTCGGAGCGTTCGGTAACGGCCTCGCGCGCCTCCTCGAGGCCGGTCATTTCGGTCTCAAGCTGGCCGAGCCGCCGCTCCGCCTCCGAGTACCGGTCGGCGAGGGTGATGGCCGCCATGACCGTCAGCCGCTGGTCGCCGATCTCGCCGAACTGGGTGCGAAGCATCTCGATGGTCTCACCGAGCTGGCGGCCGAGCGACTCGAGGTGCTCCTCCTCGCCGTCGTCGCACGCCATGCGGTAGGTCTTGCCGCTGATGGTGACGTTGACCTGACCCATCTTCACTTGCTCCCCGGTTCAGGCAGCCCCATTCCGCGCCAGCACCTCGCGGATCGACTCCATCGCGCCCACCAGCCGACGCGAGACCTCGCGGTTGGCCTCCTCGAGCTGGCCGGAGCGCGCCTCGGCTGCGTCGAGCGACTGGGCGAGGCGTGAGCGATCGGTGCCGAGGCGCTGCATCTCGCCTTCAAGGCTTCGGACCTGGCGCTGGTTCTCGAGATTGCGTTCGACGGCGCTCTCCAACCGATCCATGGCCGACTGCAGCCTGTGAATTGCCTGTTCGATCGATGAAGCTCCCGCCATGACCGCCTCGCCAAGGGGCCTGTCGCCGCCGTCTGACCGCACCGTATCCGGTCCGGTCGCGATGCACCGGCCCCTTCCGGCGAATCACGATACCCGGCAACAGATTGTGCCAGACAGCTTAAGCTGTTGCCCAACGAATGCGACATTGATGGGGCGCGGAGCCTCGGGGGTCGCCACCGCAGGGTGGCCAGGCATCGCATTGACTACCTCCATTGACCTGCTATGTGTCGCCGCGCCTTGCCGGGACTGCCGGGGTGGTGGGTCGGGCGGGCGTCGATTTGCGGGCCTTTCAGGCTATTCCCCAGGGCACGGATCAGGCCAGTTCAATGACCGACCTCGTTAAGCACCACCGCATGGCGAATGCGATCCGCGCGCTCGCCATGGACGCCGTCGAACGCGCCAAGTCCGGCCACCCAGGCATGCCGATGGGAATGGCGGACGTAGCGACTGTGCTGTTCACGCGCTTTCTCAAGTTCGACCCGAGCGAGCCGCGCTGGCCCGACCGCGACCGCTTCGTGCTGTCGGCGGGCCACGGCTCGATGCTGCTCTATTCGGTGCTCTTTCTCCTCGGCGTCGAGGAGATGACCATGGACGAGATCCGGAATTTCCGGCAGCTCGGCTCAAAGACCCCGGGGCATCCCGAGAACTACGAGACCCCGGGCGTCGAGACGACTACCGGTCCGCTCGGCCAGGGGCTGGGCAATGCGGTCGGCATGGCGCTCGCCGAACGCATGATGGCGGCTCAGTTCGGCGAGGACATCGTCGACCATCGCACCTATGCGATCGCCTCCGATGGCGACCTGATGGAGGGGATCAGCCACGAGGCGATCTCGATCGCCGGCCACCTCCGTCTCAACAAGCTGATCGTCTTCTTCGACGACAACAGCATTTCGATCGATGGGCCGCTGTCGCTCGCCGAAACCGGCGACCAGGTGGCGCGATTCGAGGCGGCGGGCTGGAACGCCCATCGCATCGACGGCCAGAATCCGGACGAGATCGCGGACGCGATCGAGGCGGCGCAACGGAGCGACCGGCCATCGCTGATCGCCTGCCGGACCACCATCGGCTACGGCGCGCCGACCAAGGCCGGCAAGGCGTCATCGCACGGCTCGCCGCTCGGCGCGGAAGAGATTGCCGGAGCGCGCAAGGCGCTCGGCTGGGAATACCCACCGTTCGAGGTGCCGGCCGACGTCCGCGACGCCTGGCGGATCGCCGGGCTGAAGGCGAGCCAGCTCCGCAAGGAGTGGGAGAAACGCTTGGCAGCGGCGGGCAACGAAGAGCGCGCCGAGTTCGAGCGGCGGATCGCCGGCGAGCTGCCGGCCCGCTTTGATGCGGTCATCGCCGAGTACAAGCGCAAGCTCGCCGCCGAAAAGCCCAAGCTGGCCACCCGCAAGTCGTCGGAGATGGCGCTCGACGTGATCAACCCGGCAGTGCCGGAGACGGTGGGCGGCTCGGCCGACCTCACCGGCTCGAACAACACCCGGTCGAAAGACATGGTGGAGGTGAAGCCGAACGACTTCTCGGGTCGCTACATCCATTGGGGCGTGCGCGAACTCGGCATGGGCGCGGCGATGAACGGCATGGC
>JAGRKZ010000183.1 GCA_020442065.1 Bauldia sp. | reverse complement strand
GTGCATGACGTGGCTGTAGTATTCGGGGAAGAACGAGGCCGTGACCTTGACCGTGCCGATCTCGGCGACGCGGCCGACGTCGTTCCGGCCGAGGTCGAGAAGCATGAGATGCTCGGCTCGCTCCTTGGGGTCCGCGAGGAGCTCGGCCTCCAGCGCCCGGTCGTCCTCGGGCGTCTCGCCACGGGGCCGCGTGCCGGCAATCGGCCGGATCGTCACCTCGCCGTCCTTGACCCGCACCAGGATCTCCGGGCTCGACCCGGCGACCGCAAACTCGCCGAAGTCGAGGAAATAGAGGTACGGCGAAGGATTGACCCGGCGGAGCGCCCGGTAGAGCGCGAAGGGGGGCAGGGCGAAGGGCGTCTCGAAGCGCTGGGACAGCACCACCTGGAAGATGTCGCCGGCAGCAATGTAGTCCTTCGCCTTCGCCACCATGTCGAGATAGCGCTCGGGCGGGGTGTTGGAGACGATCGGCTGGTCGAAACTGACCTCGACATGCTGGGCCGACTTGTCGAGGGTGGTGTCGAGGGTATCGACGACGGCGGTGAGGCGCTCGACGGCGCGCGCATAGGCCTGGGCGGCCGTCACCGAGGGTGCCGGGCGGATCGGGGTGACGACGGTGATCTCGTCGCGGACCGCGTCGAAGACGACCACGACGGTCGGCCGGATCAGGATCGCGTCGGGAAAGCCGAGGGCGTCCGGATTGGCCGGGCCAAGGACCTCCATCTCGCGAACCATGTCGTAGCCGAGATAGCCGAACATGCCCGCCGCCATCGGCGGCAGTCCGGCCGGAAGCGTCAGGCGGGACTCGGCGATGACGGTCCTCAGCGCGTCGAGAGGACGCTCGGGCAGTGGTTCGTAGGTTTCGCCGGCCGCCGGGTCGCGGTTGATTTCGGCACGGCCCTCGCTGACCCGGAAGATGAGGTCCGGGGCGAAGCCGATGATCGAGTAGCGGCCCCGCACTGCGCCGCCTTCGACCGACTCGAGCAGGAAACAGTTGGCCCGGCCGGCCGAGAGCTTGAGCATGGCCGAGACCGGCGTCTCGAGATCGGCAACGAGGCGCGTCCAGACGACGCCGGGATGGCCGGCGTCGTAAGCGCGAGCGAATGCATCCTCGGACGGTTGGACGAGCATCGCGCGTTGGCCGTCAGAGCCGCCCGCCGCTCTGGGTGGCGCCGATGGCGGTGTTGAAGGCAGCCTGGTTGATCGACACGCCGAGACGCTGCTGGAGCTGGTAGACGTAGGTGGTGAGAAGATCGTTGGCCATGTCCTGGGAGAACTGCTTCTGCGGCTCGACCAGGTCCGGCGCGCCGGCAAAGTACGCCGGCACGGTGACGTCGGTGGAGACGATCACGAGCTTGGCGCCGTCGGCGCCATCGGTGACGGCGGCGTAGCCCTTGGGGCCGCCAAAGGCGGCCTGGATGGCGGGCTGGTCCAGCCCTGCCGGAGGATCGCCGACCCGCTTGACGCCCGCAGCGGTCTCGACCGTCAGGCCTGCGCCCGTCGCGATGGCGGCGATGTCACCGCCGTTTTCGACCTGCTTGCGGATGTCGTCGGCGCGGGCGGCAAGGCGCTTCTGGATCTCCGCCGCCTTCCACGCCGCAATCACCTTCTCACGGACCTCCGGGAGTTCGCGATCGCGCTCCGCCGCCACTGCCGTGACGTCGAACCAGACATAGCCCTTGTCGACCGGGATCGGGTTGTTGTCGAGGCCGACGTCGCTCTGGAAGATCTCGGTGACGAGGCTCTGGCCGCCGGGCAGATCGGCGATCGCGTTGCCGTCGCCGTCGCGTCCGCTGGCGTCGATGGCCGGGACTGTCCGCAGCGTCAGGCCATAGTTGCCTGCGATCTCGGCCAGCGTGGCGCCGCCGGCCCGGGCGTCCTCGATGACATCGATCTGGTCCGAGATCTCTTCCGCCGCGCGGCTCTGGGCGAGCTCCTCCTTGAGCTGGTCCTTGACCTCGGCAAAGGGGGTGACCGCCGCGGGCTGAATCTCGGTGACGCGGATCATGATCGGGCCGAACTGGCCGGCGACGAGCGGGCTGACGCCGCCGGCATCGAGGCCGAATGCGGCCTCGGCGACCTTGGGGTCGATGATGTCCTCGCGGGCGAGGAGTCCGATGTCGACGGCCTCGGGGGTCTGGCCGCGATCGGTGAGGAGCTCGTCGAAGGTCTTGCCGCCGCTGACCGCTGCGGCGGCCTGCTGCCCATCGGCCTCGGAATCGAAGACGATCTGCTGGATGCGGCGGCGCTCGGGCGTGGAGAACCGGGTGGCGGAGACGCGGTCATAGAGGGCCTGGGCGTCGGCGTCGGTGACCGCGCCGGCATCGGCGAGGTCGGCAGGGGACAACGACATCAAGGTGACGGCGCGATATTCCGGTGCGCGCCAGTCACTCTTGTGCGCGTCGAAGTAGGCCTGGAGATCGGTCTCGCTCGGGTCGGTCACGTTGCCGATGAGGGCCGGCGTGAGCACGAGCCAGCTGAGGTTCCGCTCCTCGCCGCGGTACTCGGCAAGGGCGCGCATAAAGGCGTCGGGCACCTGGGTCTCGCCGGCAAGGCCGTCGGTGATCTGCTGGCGGATGTAGCCCTCGCGCAGCTGCTCGACATATTGGTCTTCGGTCAGGCCGGCGTTGCGCAGAAGCTGGACGAACTGGTTGCGGTCGAAGTTGCCCGACGGATCCTGGAAGGCCGGGTCCTCGGCGATCTTGGTCGAGAGCGCCTCATCGGAAATACCGAGGCCCATGTTCCGGGCCTCGTCGGTGAGGGCAGCGTCGGCAATGAGGCGGCCGAGGACCTGCTGCGGAAGCTGCAGCATCTGGGCCAGTTCCGGCGTGATCTGCTGACCGAACTGCTGGCCAGCCTGGCGGAGCCGGGTTTCGTACTCGCGTGCGAACTGGCGGACGGTGACGTCGGTGTTGCCGACCGTGGCGACCACTTCGGCGTTGAAGCCGGTGAAGAAGCCGGAGATGCCCCAGACCGCAAAGCTCACCACGAGGAGCGCGATGAGAAGCTGCGCCACCCAGCCGCTGGAGGCCTTGCGGAGACTGTCGAGCATGTAAACCTCTGATTTCGGGACGGCTTTACCGTGCCACCCTCTGGAAGCGGCGGATAATAGGGAGGGGCCGGGGCCGTCGCAAGGCAATCCGGGTCATCGCGGAAGTGGCGACCAAACCCTTGGAGTCCCTGATGTTTCAGGCAGCGGCCTCGCCCTCGGACGCGGGAGGCGCCCATTTCCGGATCACACCGGCGCACCGGGCGTACTGACCGATCGGGCGGAGCTCCTCGCCCAGGATCGAGGCGGCGCGCCATGGCCAGCGCGGGTCGGCGAGCATGGCCCGGCCCAGCGCGACGATGTCGGCCTTGCCGTCGGCGACGATCGCCTCGGCCTGCTGCGGCTCGTCGATCAGGCCCACGGCGCGGGTAACGACGCCTGTCTCCCGGCGGATGCGCTCGGCGAAGGGGACGAGGTAGGACGGGGCCTCCGGCGGGCGGATGTCGGGGCGAAGGCCGCCGGCCGAGGCGCAGATATAGACCGCGCCATCCGCCTTGAGGGCACTGGCGACCGCCACCGCCTCGTCCGGGGTGATGCCGCCGTCGACCCAGTCGGTGCAGGAGAGGCGTGCGCCGACGGCCATCGTGGCGGGAACGGCGGCGTGGACGGCCCGCACGACGGCGCGGGCGAGGCGCATGCGGTTCTCGAGGCTGCAGCCCCAATGGTCGGCGCGGTGGTTGGTGAGCGGCGAGAGGAAGGAATGGAGAAGGTAGCCGTGGGCGGCGTGGACCTCGACGAAGTCGACACCGATCCGGGCAGCGCGCTCGGCCGCGGCGACGAAATGGCCGATCACCCGGTCGATGCCGGGCTCATCCAGCGCGAGCGGCACGGGACCGTCCGGCCAGTAGGGGATCGCCGAGGGGGCAACCGTCTGCCAGGCATCCTCGCCCGGCCCGAGCGGCCCGCCGCCGTGCCATGGGATGTGCACCGACGCCTTCCGGCCGGCATGGGCGAGCTGGATGCCGAAGCGCGTCCCCTTCGGCGCCACCCGCCGCGCAGCGGCGAGGCGGCTCGCGATCGCGGCCTCGTTGTCGTCGGAGTAGAGCCCGAGACAGCGGTGGGTGATGCGGCCGTGGCGCTCGACCCCGGTGGCTTCGACCGTGATCATCCCGGCGCCGGACATGCCGAGGGACATCCAGTGCTGGGTGTGCCAGTCACCGGGTGTGCCGTCGGAGGCCGAATACTGGCACATCGGCGCCACCGCGATGCGGTTCGGCAGAGACATCGGGCCGACGGTGAGGGGCGAGAAAAGCGCGGAGGTCATGGGGAATCCGGACGAATGGGGGAGATAGAGGGGCAGGCTGCCATGGAGGGCGGCGGGGGACAATCTTTGTCAGGTCTTTCCGGCGAGGCGTGAGCGCGTATTGGCGACTTCACTCGGGGTGGCTTCGCGCACATCCATTACCCCATAAGTTCTATCCGCCACGTCGCCCACACCGGTAACACCAACGACAATGACCCATGCCAATGGGGGGATGCTCCGGCCGAACGAGGTGGTAGCGGGCTTCATCTCGAACAGGACGGGCCATTCGCAGGTGGTCGCCTCATGCGCCAGCTGCAGGATCGCGCTGTAGGGCGTGTTGACCTCACATCCGGATGGGAAGCTATCGATCGGCAACTGGAGCAACCCGACTCCCCGTCCTTTGTCGACGAAGAGGACATTGCGGCGCTCAATGGTGCGGGACGGCATCGTGTTCGTCTCCGGGACGCCGCGCGACGATAGCACTACAACCGCTGACCTCAACGCCGCGAGACCGCAATCTCCGACCCTGCCAGACCGCCCGGCCGATCTGCCGGCTCCAGGACCGGGGAGCAGCATGCCCTTTGTCTTTCGCAGACGCATTTGCTAGGGCTCGCCGCCTTGGACGAATAACGGGGACGGGCGATGGCGAAGCTCAGGCAACTGGTTGCGGGCAACTGGAAGATGAACGGCACGGCGGCGAGCCTTGCCGAGATCGATGCGGTCATGGCCGGCATCGGCAACGCGCGGTGCGACGTAGCCATCTGCCCTCCGGCAACGCTGATCGCCCAGGCGGTGTGGAAGAGCAAGGGTTCGGCGCTGATGATCGGCGGCCAGGACTGCCATCCCAAGGCGAGCGGCGCCCATACCGGCGATGTGTCGGCCGAAATGATCGCCGACGCCGGCGGGAAACTGGTGATCGTCGGCCATTCCGAGCGGCGCGCCGATCACGGCGAGGGCGACGCGCTGGTCCGGGCGAAGGCCGAGGCCGGCTGGCGGGCCGGCCTGCTGGTGGTGCTCTGCATCGGCGAGACCGAGGCTCAACGGAAGTCCGGCGAGACCAACGCGGTTCTGTCGGGTCAGCTTGCGGGCTCCGTGCCCGATGGTGCGACCGCGCAGAACCTGGTCGTCGCCTACGAGCCGGTCTGGGCGATCGGGACGGGCCTCACCGCTTCCAGTGATGACATCGCCGCCGCCCATGCCCATATACGGGCCCGTCTGGCCGAACGGTTCGGCGACGGGGCGAAGGCGATCCGCATCCTCTATGGCGGCTCGGTGAAGCCCGGCAACGCCGCCGAAATCCTCGGCCTGGACGATGTGGATGGGGCCCTGGTCGGGGGCGCCAGCCTCAAAGCCGCCGATTTCCTGGCTATCGTGGCCGCGGCAGTGTAGCCCGGGCAGCGCTGGCCAGCGGCGGGACGATCGTGTACAAGGCGCCCGATTCAAGGACAGTCTGACTCATGGAAACCGTCATCATCGTCGTTCACCTGATGGTGATCGTGGCGCTCGTCGCGGTCGTCCTCATGCAGCGCTCCGAAGGCGGCGCGCTCGGCATCGGGGGCGGCGGCAACTTCATGTCCGCCCGCGGCCAAGGCAATGTCCTGACCCGCGCCACGGCGATCCTGGCAGCGGCGTTCTTCGCCACGTCGATCGCGCTGACCCTTCTGACCCGCTTCGGCGACCGGCCGGCTTCGATCCTCGACAGCGTGCCCGCGGCCACCACGACCGCCCCGGCCCCCGGCGGCAGCAGCGAGGGCAACATGCTCGACCAGCTCGACCGCATGGCGCCCGCGCCGGCCCCCGCGACCACGGAACCCGCCGCGCCCAGCGCGCCGGACGTCCCGACCTCGCAGTAGGAGGCAGGATGCCCGTCCGGCCCGGCGCGATCCAACCTCCCGCCGGGCGGACCGACTTTTCGGGCCGGACGAAATTCCACTCCCCGAATCACTTGGGCACGGGTTAGTGTCGGGGCCCATGGCGCGGTACGTCTTCATCACCGGCGGCGTGGTCTCATCCCTCGGCAAAGGCATCGCTTCGGCGGCGCTCGCGGCGCTGCTTCAGGCGCGGGGCTACAGGGTGCGACTGCGGAAGCTCGACCCCTATCT
>JAGRKZ010000031.1 GCA_020442065.1 Bauldia sp. | reverse complement strand
AGCGCTCGGCGCACAGCCCGCAGTGAAGGCAGACGTCTTCGTCCTTGGCCAGGATCCGCCCCGTCCGGAGCGGCGCCGAGACGAAGATGTCCTGGCTGAGATTGAGGGCCGGAGCGCTGAGACGCTGCCGCAGCTCGTCCTCCGGGCCATTGCCGGTAAAGGTGATGCAGTCGGTCGGGCAGATGTCGACGCAGGCGTCGCACTCGATGCACAGCGTGTCGGTGAACACGGTCTGCACGTCGCAGTTCAGACAGCGCTGCGTCTCCTCGTAGCCGAGGGAGCGGTCGAAGCCGAGCTCGACCTCGGCCCGGATGTCGGCGAGCGCCGCCGCCTGGTCACGGAGCGGCACCTTGTGCCGGCGGTCGAGCGAAATGTCGTTGTCGTAGCTCCACTCGTGGATGCCCATCTTCTGGCTGATCAGCGTCACATGCGGCGGTGGCCGATCGTTCACGTCGCCGCCGGAGACGAACCGGTCGATCGAGATCGCCGCCTCGTGGCCGTGGGCGACCGCCCAGATGATGTTCTTCGGACCGAAGGCGGCGTCGCCGCCGAAGAAGACCTTCGGATGGGTGGAGCGATGCGTGATGCTGTCGACGACCGGCATGCCCCACTTGTCGAACTCGAGGCCGAGGTCGCGTTCGATCCAGGGGAAGGCGTTCTCCTGGCCGATGGCGACGAGCACGTCGTCGCATTCGTAGTACTGGTCAGGCTCGCCCGTCGGTTCGAGCCGACGGCGGCCCTTGTCGTCGTAGCGGGCGGCGACCTTCTCGAAGACGACGCCGGTGAGCCGGCTGTCCTCGTGGGTGAACGACTTCGGCACGAGGTAGTTGAGGATCGGGATGCCCTCATGCATGGCATCCTCCTTCTCCCACGGCGAGGCCTTCATCTCCTCGAAGCCGGAGCGGACGATGACCTTGACGTCCTCGCCGCCAAGCCGGCGGGCGGTGCGGCAGCAGTCCATCGCGGTATTGCCGCCGCCGAGCACGATGACTCGCCGGCCGATGCGGTCGATGTGGCCGAAGGAGACGTTGGAGAGCCAGTCGATGCCGATATGGATGTTGGCGGCGGCCTCCTGCCGGCCCGGGACGTCGATGTCGCGGCCGCGCGGCGCGCCGGTACCGACGAACACGGCGTCGTAGCCGTCGTCGAGGATGCCCCTGAGGCTGTCGACGCGCTGGCCGAAGCGGGTCTCGATCCCGCCGATGCCGACGACGTAGCCGACCTCCTCGTCGATCACCTCTTCGGGAAGGCGGAAGCGCGGGATCTGGCTCCGGATCATGCCGCCACCGCGGGACTCGGAGTCGTAGATGACGAGGTCGTAGCCGAGCGGCGCGAGGTCGCGCGCGACGGTGAGGGCGGCCGGGCCGGCGCCGATCAGCGCGACCCGCTTGCCGTTGCGCGGCGGGGCGGTGGGGAGGCGGTCGCGGATGTCGTCCTTGTTGTCGGCGGCGACGCGCTTCAGCCGGCAGATCGCCACCGGCTCTTCCTCGACCCGGCCGCGCCGGCAGGCCGGCTCACAGGGCCGGTCGCAGGTGCGTCCGAGAATGCCGGGGAAGACGTTGGACTGCCAGTTGACGAGGTAGGCCTCGTTGTAGCGGCCCGCCGCGATCAGCCGGATGTATTCCGGGACCGGGGTATGGGCCGGGCACGCCCACTGGCAATCGACGACCTTGTGAAAATAGCTGGGGTCCCGGGTATCGGTCGGCCGCATGCCAGGCCCCGCGGATCGGCTGCCCGCGGGGCCGCTACCGTCCCCTTCGCGGACCTCGTCAATGATCGTCACTCTGTTGCCTCTTGTGCGGGCACTGCAGGCGTTTCCGGGCCGGAATGTCGCAGAGTCCCGAACGCAAATAAAGAGCCTGGCCGAGCTTTTGGTAACGATTCCAGCCTCGCCGGGTAAAGAAATCGTGCCCCGTCGCAACCGCGGCGACGGAAACCGGCGCCTCCCGCGTTTCACGGGCGTCCTGCCTCATGCCCGGATTCCGGATGTCGATCGCGAAACAGGTCCTGCTTTCCCTTCTGCTGGTCGCCCTCGTCGGCGGCGGATGGCTCCTCTACCAGCGTCCCGATCTGGTTTTCGGGGCCGGTGAACAGCCGGCCGACGCCAGCGCGGCGGCCGGACCGGGGCGCTCCCCCGGTGGTCCCGGCGGCCGTCCGGGCGGCTTCGGCCAGGCCCTGGTGGTGACCGCGCCGGTCGAATCCGACGACGACGGGACCGAAGTCCGGGCCATCGGCACGGCGACGGCCGCCCGCTCGGTGACCCTTTACCCGCAGGTTGCCGGAATCGTGACGGCGGTCGACTTCACGCCCGGCGCGCCGGTGACGGCGGGGAGGGTCCTGCTCGAACTCGATTCGGCCGACCAGCAGGTTGCGCTCGACCGCGCCACCATCGCCCTCGACGCCGCCCGCGAGACGCTGGACCGTGCCGAGCGGCTCGAGAAGTCCGGCAACGTCACCGCCTCGACGCTGTCGGATGCGCGCAAAGCGGTCCGGCAGGCCGAAGTCGACGTGCGCATGGCCGAGCTGGACCTCGCCAAGCGGACGATCCACGCGCCGTTCGACGGGGTGATCGGCCTCACCGACATCGCGGTCGGCGACCTGATCAACTCGCAGACGGCGATCGCCACCGTCGCCGATATGTCGTCCGTGACCGTTGCCTTCGACGTGCCGGAGCGGGTTGCGGGCGCCGTGACCGTCGGCGAGCCGGTGAACGCGACCGCGGCGGCCATCCCCGGGGTGACGATCGCCGGCCGGATCAGCGCCGTCGACAACCGGATCGATCCCGCGACCCGTACCATGCGGGTCGAGGCAACGCTGCCGAACGACACCGCCGACCTCAAGCCGGGCATGGCGATCACCACCGAGCTGTCGGTGGCCGGCGAGGTGCGGCCGTCGGTCCCCTCGCTCGCCATTCAATGGGACCGCGCGGGGTCGTTCGTCTGGATGCTCGACGGCGACGTCGTCCGTCGCACGCCGGTCCAGGTGATCGCGCGGCGAAGCGGCGTGGTGACGGTCGCGGGCGATCTTGCACCGGGCGACGAGGTGGTGGTGGAGGGAGTCCTTCGCCTCCGTGACGGCGCCACCGTCGTGCGCGCGGGCGGTGGCGACGGGGGCGGGCCCGGTGCCGGGTCGCCGCCAACCGGGGAGCCCGGGCCGGTGAGCGGTTCGGAATCGCCGGCGACGCCGCGCGCGGTTCGTTCGCGCAGCGCCGGGTAGGGGGCAGCGATGACCGAAGTCAAGCAGACCGGAGGCTCGCTCGTCAGCGGCGCCGGTCTTGCCGCGCTCTTCGTCAGCCGGCCCGTGCTCGCCATTGTCCTCAATCTCCTGATTGTGGTCGCCGGCGTCGCCGCGCTCGGCGGCGTCGAGATCCGCGAGCTGCCCAACATTGACCGGCCGGTCATCACCGTTCGCACCAGCTACGACGGCGCGACGCCGGACACGATCGACAAGGAAATCACCGCTGTGATCGAGGGGGCGGTGGCGCGGACCCCCGGGGTGGTCTCGATCAGCTCCGACAGCCGCGCCGGCCAGAGCCGGGTGACGATCGAGTTCGACCCCTCGACCGATCTCAACGCCGCCGCCAACGATCTCCGCGACGCGATCGGCGCGCTCGGCAGCCTTCCCGACGACGCCGACGCTCCGACCATCGTCAAGGCGGACACTAATTCGGACGCGATCATGCGGCTCTCGGTCACCTCGCCGACGATGCCGATCGAGCGGTTGACGGCACTGGTCAATGACCGGATCGTCGATCGTCTTGCGGCCGTCGAGGGCGTGGCCGACGTCGAGCTCCGCGGCGACCGCGAGCCGCTGGTGCGGGTCATCATCGACCCCGACGCGCTGACGGCCCGGGGTCTGGCCGTCAACGATCTCACCGGCGCCCTCGGCAATGTCACGCTCGACGCGCCGGCCGGGCAGGTCTCGGATCAGACCCAGACGCTGCTGGTCCGGGCCGACGCCAGCGCCAAGACCGCCGAGGAGATCGCGGCGATCGCGATCAATCCCACCACCCGCGTCGGCGACATTGCCGACGTGGTCTTCGGGCCGGCCGAGCGCAGCACCTCGCTGCGCATGAACGGACAGACCGGGATCGGCCTGGCCATCCTCCGGCAGGCCAAGTCGAACGTTCTGGAGATCTCCTCCGGCATCCATGTCGCGGTCGACGAGCTCAACGCTTCGCTCCCCGACGACGTCACCGTGACCATCACCTCCGACGATGCCGTCTTCATCAGCAACTCGATCGAATCCGTCATTTTCGACCTCGCGCTCGCCACCGCCATCGTCGTCGGCATCATCTACGTCTTCCTGCGGTCGGTTCGGATCACCTTCATCCCGGCGGTGACGGTGCCGATTGCGCTGATCGGCACCGTCGCCGCCATCTACGCGGCGGGGTTCTCGATCAACATTCTCACGCTGCTGGCGCTGGTGCTCGCTACCGGGCTCGTCGTCGACGACGCCATCGTCGTCATCGAGAACATCTCGCGGCAGCGCGGCCTCGGCCTCGGCCCGCGCGCCGCCGCTGTGCTCGGGACGCGGCAGGTGTTCTTCGCCGTCCTGTCGACGACGGTGACGCTCGCCGCGGTGTTCATTCCGATCTCGTTCTTTCCGGGTACGGCCGGCCGATTGTTCTCCGAGTTCGGCTTCGTGCTCGCCTTCGCGGTCATGCTGTCGGCGTTCGTCGCGCTGACGCTGGCGCCGATGCTGGCGTCGCGCTGGATCGGCAGCGGCGCCCATGCGCCGAGCCGCAACCCGATCGGCCGCGCCGTCTCGGGCTTCGGCATGGCGCTCGAGCGGCTCTATGCCCGGCTCCTCGACGTCTGTCTGTCTGCGCCGATCGTCGTCATCACCGGCGCGCTCCTGTTCGCGGGGGCGGCGGCGATCGCCTATCCGCTGCTGCCCAGTCAGCTGACGCCGGTCGAGGACCGCGGCTTCATCCCGATCTCGGTCCGCGCGCCGCAGGGCGCGACGGTCGACTACACCGCCGAGCAGGTGCAGCGCGCCGAAGCGATCGTGCGGTCGTTCGTGGAGCGCGGCGAGATCGACAACGTCTTTGCGACAGCCCAGGGCTTCGGCGGCGGCGGTTTCATGTTCCTGACCCTCACGCCATGGGACGATCGGACCCGGTCGCAGCAGGCGATCACGGCCGACCTCAACCGCCAGCTTCAGGAGATACCGGGCATCTCGATCACCGCCTTCCAGCCGAACAGCCTCGGCATCCGGGGCGGCGGGCAGGGGCTGCAATTCGCGGTGACCGGCCCGGACTACGACCAGATCGCGGCGGCGGCGACCGAACTCATGCGCGCGATGCAGGACGATCCCGCGTTTGCCGATGTCCGCCTCAACTACGACACCACCCAGCCCCAGCTGTCGATCCGCATCGACCGTGCCCGGGCGGCCGATGTCGGCGTGCCGGTCCAGAACATCTCGGCGATCATCCAGACCCTCCTCGACGGCCGCAAGCTCGGTACCTTCAACATCGGCGACGAGCGCATCCAGATTCGGGCCGTGGCGCCGGACGGCATGATCCAGGACCCGGCGGGCCTTGACCGCATCCAGTTGCGGACCGCAACCGACCGGCTGGTGCCGCTGTCGTCGCTGGTGAGCTTCGAAGAGGTGGCGGTCGCTCCCACCTTGCAGCGGCAGGACCAGCGCCGCGCCGTGCCGATGTCGGCGATACCGGCCGAGGGTGTTGACCTCCGCCAGGCCATGGATCATCTGCGGACCATTGCCGCCGGCGTGCTGCCGCCCGGCATGGGCGTCCTGTTCACCGGCGAAGCCAAGGAACTGAACCAGGCGTCGAGCGGGGTGATCCAGACCTTCGCCTTCGCGTTGCTGGTCGTCCTGCTTGTGCTCGCCGCCCAGTTCGAGAGCTTCGTCAGCGCCGTCATTCTTCTTGCGACCGTGCCGCTCGGCCTCGCCGCCGCGGTCTTCGCCATGCTGCTCACCGGCGGCTCGCTCAACATCTATAGCCAGATCGGCCTGATCCTCCTCGTCGGCCTGATGGCCAAGAACGGCATCCTCATCGTCGAGTTCGCCAACCAGCTGCGTGATCAGGGCCAGACGGTGCGCGAGGCGATCCGCAATGCCAGCGTCATCCGCCTCCGCCCGGTGGTGATGACGATGATCGCCACCATCCTCGGCGGCATGCCCCTCATTCTCACCGGAGGCGCCGGCTCGGAAGCGCGGCAGGCGCTCGGCTGGGTGGTGGTTGGCGGTCTCGGGATCGCCACCTTCGCCACCCTCTTCGTGACGCCGGTGGTGTTCGACCTGCTTGCCCGCTTCTCCCGCCCGCGCGCTGCGGAGGAGCAGCGGCTCGCGCGCGAGCTCGCCGCGGCCGGTGGACCGCGCGGCATGCGGCCGACCGCCGAGGAGCTCGGTGTGGCCCACCCCACCAGCGTGCCGGCGGAGTGAGAGATGACTTTGGCGCCGCTTGCCCTCACGTCGCAAATGCCGCTCGCCGGCGCATCGACGCCGCCATGGCGGGTCGGCGGCCGCCCGGCCGGTCCGGTCGCCATCGGGATGCGGCGCGGGTGGTCTCGGTCTCTTGCGTCGCGCCACGCCGGTTCGATCGGCTATCGTGTCGGCGGGCCGCGCCCGGTCACGACGCGGACAAGGTCATCCCATCCGGTTGGGGAGTCACACCGCTGGAGCCACGGCTTGGTGCAGTCTAGAGGACCCCGCGACGACGACGGGATCCATCGCGATTCCGCCCGGCTGGCTCGCATCGCCGCAGGCGACCAGGCGGCGTTCGCCGCCATCGTCGCCGAGGAGACGCCGCGGCTGCTTCGCTTCGCGACGTCGCTCCTCGGCGCCGGGACTGCCGAGAGCGAGGAGATCGTCCAGGAGGCGTTGGTGCGGCTGTGGCGCCAGGCCGGGAACTGGCAGCCGGACGGCAGGATCGGGACGTGGCTCCACCGCGTCACCTATCGGTTGGCGATCGACGTGATTCGCCGCCGGCGCCCCTCGGTGCCGATCGAGACGGTCGAGGACGAGCTCGAGGACGCCACCCCGGAGCCCGAGACCCGCCTCATCCGGGCGCAGGATGCCCATGCGCTTCGCGCCGCCGTGGCCGCCCTGCCAGCACGCCAGCGGGCGGCGATTGCACTCTGTCATTTCCAGGGGCTCAGCCAGGCCGAGGCGGCCGTGGCGATGGGCGTCAGCGAGGCGGCCTACGAGTCGTTGCTGGCGCGGGCGCGGCGGCGGCTTCGAGCCGACCTCGCCGGAGAGGAGTAGGAGGGCGCGATGGCCCGGGACCTCATTGATATAGCCGATGCACTCGATCGCCACGGCGCCGACCTTGCCGCCTGGCCGGAGCCGGCGCTCGCCGCGAAAGCGCGGGAGGCTGCGCTCGCGGATCGCAGCTTCCGCGCCCGGCTCGAGCGCCAGGCGGACCTCGAGGCCGGGCTCGCGGCGCTTCGCGACATGACCGACGGCGAGATCGCGGGGTCGGGGGCGGTGGCGCGCGTGGAGCGGGCGGTGCTCGGCGCGACGCCGCGGTGGCTCGACGCCCGGCGCTGGGCGCTCATCGCCGCGGCCCTGGTTGTCGCGGCGGCCCTCGGCGCGCTGGCCGACCTGACGATCCTCGCCCCGGCCGGCGAGCCGTCGTTCGAGGTCGTCGTCCTCGATCCGCTGGTGTTCGGGCCGACCGGGACGGGCTCGCCATGACCGATACCATCGGGGTGCGGCGGCCGTCGCGCTGGCTGTGGGTTGCCCTCGGCGTCTCGCTGCTCGTCAACGCCTTCTTCGTCGGTGCGCTCGCCACCGACCTGTTCCGCTATTCTTCGGCGGAGAAACGCCACGTCAGCTTCGAGTTGCGGTGGCTCGAGGACCGGCTGGCGGAGCCGGACTTCGCGGTGGTCGCAGCCGCCGTCGCCGCCGCCCGGCCCGAGGCCGAGCGCCATATCGCCACCCTTCGTGATCTTCGTCAGGAGTTGGCCGTTCTGGCTGCCGCGCCATCGCCCGACCGGGCGCTGATCGAGGCCAAGCTGGTGGAGATCCGGACCGAGCTCAATGCCATGGTGACCGATTCGCAGCGCACGGCCATCGATGCGCTCCTGGCGCTACCGCCGTCGGCGCGCCTGTCGCTGACGAGCCCCACGTCCGGCGACGACTGACGAGAAAATCCCAGAAGGCGAGAAGATCCCAGACAGGCGGGAGGGGATCGAACCGGCTTTTCGCCTCTTCATCCTTGGCCATCCCCCTATCGGCTTCGCCAAAAAAACGGCGATCACCCTCGGTCGGTCAGGCAATTACCCGGACTAGGCGCGAGCCACCTCCCGTTTCACCGCTGACGTCTGCCTTTGGCAGACTGACGGACCTGTCTGTTTGCCGCCTCCCATGGGTCTTGTTTGCTTTTCGCAATTCGGCGGCCCCGCCGGCCGGCCCGATGGCTTCGCCGACGGTTAACGGTATCTAAGCGCGTTTCGGAGGCCATTTCCAGCGTGATTTGTCGTCCGCCGCCGTCTGTCCCCCGCTGCGGCAATCCGCTGTCCCGTCCGACCGCCGGCCCGCGCCATCCGCCGCCCCGCCGGTTGAGCACGCATGATCGGCCGTCATCTTTCATAGGACAAATTCGAGTCGACTCCCGCCGGCCGCCGGCACGCGTGCGGCCCACGACGGCGCCGCCCGCCGCGCCTGCGGGGAGCATGCCGCGATCACCCAGGCGTGACCGAGCCCGGCGGCCCAGGCAGCACCAGATCGGGATGCCGGCGTCGGAAGCGGGGCGTATCTCACGCATTCCAAGCCCCTGGAATCCCGGCCCGTCAACATCCAAGGGCTTGGCAGATGCAGAAACGGCGGGTATTTGAGGAGCGGGCATCAGTCGGTCGGGAGGAAGATCCAACGTCTGGTGTTCGTGCCGCGGCGTGGGGGTTGCCACTGCCCATCCGCGGCCTGGAGACGTGACCGGCGGTGCGGACCGGGCAACCCCCGGTCACGGAAGTTCAATGTCACTCGGGAGGAAACCCATGAAGCGTATGATGATTGCGGGATTGTCGGCGGCTGCCGTGATGCTGACGGCGTCGGCCGGCATGGCCCAGGACAAGAAGACCATTGCCTTCGTCGTCAATGGCCCCTCGGACTTCTGGAAGATCATGGAAGCGGCGGTCGCCAAGGCTCAGACGGAGCTGCCGGACTTCGAGCTGCAGTTTGTCTATCCGGAGCGCGCCGACGCCGCCGTGCAGCGTCGCATGATGGACGATCTCGTGGCCGCCGGCGTCGACGCCATCGCGGTGTCGGTCGTCGATCCGCCGACCTCGACTGACGCCATCAACACTGTCGCCGCGCAGATCCCCTTCTTCACCTTCGATTCGGATGCGACCCAGTCCAACCGCATCGCCTACATCGGCTCGTCCAACACCGAGCTCGGCACGGCGGCCGGCGAACTGATGAAGAAGGCGATGGCCGGCAAGGAAGGCAAGTGCATGGGCTTCGTCGGCCTGCCCGGCGCCGACAACGCCAAGGAGCGCATCAACGGCTACAACGAGGCGGTGAAGGGCACCGGACTCGAGCTGATCGACGTGCGCGGTGACGATATCGACCAGACCCGCGCCCGCGCCAATGTCGACGACGTGCTCGTCGCCAATCCTGAGGTCAACTGCATGGTCGGCTTCTACTCGTACAACCCGCCGCGGATGTACGAGGCGCTCCGCGATGCCGGCAAGCTCGGTCAGATCACGGTCGTCGCTTTCGACGAGGACCCGATCACGCTTGGCGCCGTTGCCGAGGGCTCGTTCGCCGGCACCGTCGTCCAGCAGCCCTACGAGTGGGGCGCCCAGGGCGCGCGGCTGATCGCCGACTACCTCAATGGCGACAAGTCGAAGATCCCGGCCGACGGGATCATGATCATCCCGGGCCTCACCCTCACCCAGGATAACGTCAAGCAGTTCGAGGAAGACTTCAAGAAGAAGCTGGCTGGCGGCTAGCGCTATTCGCGACGCCCGCGGCCGGTGCCCCCGGCCGCGGGCTTTGCCATTGTGACGGCTCTCCAATATCGTTGGCGCAATGACTCCGCCCGCTACCGCTGCCGCCGTGTCGCCGGGTCTCGGTGAGCCCTTCCTCAAGCTCGCCGGGCTGCGCAAGACCTATCCCGGCGTCGTCGCGCTGTCGGATTTCAGCATGACGGTGCGTCCGGGCGAGGTGATCGGCCTGGTCGGGGAGAACGGCGCCGGCAAATCGACCCTGATGAAGATCCTCGGCGGCGTGATCGAGCCCGATCGCGGCGCCATCGAGATCGATGGCGGCGCGCATCCCTCGCTCTCGGTCGCTCAGTCCATGGCGGCCGGTATCGCCTTCGTCCATCAGGAACTCAACCTGTTCGACAACCTGTCCGTGGCGGCTAACGTCTACATCGGGCGGGAGCCCAGGAAGTACGGCTTCCTGAAGCTGGTCGACGACGACAAGCTGGAGAAGGCCGTCCAGCCCTTTCTCGACAGGCTCGGTGCGTCCTTCTCGCCGGCGACGCCGGTGGCGCGCCTGTCGCTTGCCGAGCAGCAGATCGTCGAGATCGCCAAGGCGCTCAGTCTCCGCTCGCGACTCGTCATCCTCGACGAGCCGACCTCCAGCCTGCCGATCGCGGAGACCGAGAAGCTGCTCGAGGTCATTGCCGGGCTCAAGGCCGATGGCATCTCGGTCATCTTCATCTCGCACCGGCTGCATGAGGTGGTGCGGGCCTCCGACCGGGTGATCGTGCTGCGCGACGGACGGTTGGTGGGTACGCTCGAGGGCGACGACATCAATCATGACGCGATGGTCCGGCTGATGGTCGGCCGGGACCTCAAGGTCGACTACGTGCCGCCGTCGAAGACCGGCGGCGAGGTGGTGCTTTCGACCAGGGGCCTCAGGACCTCCACCTATCCCGGCCACGACATCGACCTCGACCTCCATGCGGGGGAAATCCTCGGACTGGCGGGCCTGGTCGGCGCCGGGCGTACGGAACTGGCGCGCGTCCTCTTCGGCATCGACCGGCCCGCCGGAGGCAGCGTCGCGCTCGAGGGAAAGCCGGTTCACTTTGCGACCTCGTCCGACGCGGTCGACGCCGGCATCTTTCTCGTGCCCGAGGATCGCAAGGGCGCCGGGCTCCTCCTCGACCTGCCCATCGCCCAGAACATCACGCTGCCGGACCTCAAGTCGTACGCCCGGAACGGCCTCGTTTCGCGGGAGGCCGAATTGGCGCGAGGGAAACGCAGCCGATCCGACCTCGACATCCGCGCCGCCGATGTGGCGCAGCGCACCTCGTCGCTATCCGGCGGCAACCAGCAGAAGGTGGTTCTGGCCAAGTGGCTGGCGATGACGCCAAAGGCCATCATCTTCGACGAGCCGACGCGAGGCATCGATGTGGGCGCGAAGGCCGAGATCTATCGCCTGATGCGCGCCCTGTCGGACACCGGCGTCGCCGTGCTGATGATCTCCTCCGACATGGAGGAGGTGATCGGCGTTTCCGACCGCGTCGCGGTGATGCACGAAGGGCATATCCAGGGCACGCTCGACCGGGCCCAGTGCAGCGAAGAGAACATACTCCGGCTCGCCGTCGGAAAGTCGATCTAGGAAGCGGGGCAGGGATGCTGAAGAAAGACCTGGGGCTGCTGGTACTGATCATCGTCGTCGGGGCGGTGGTCGCGATCATCAACCCGCGGTTCCTGTCGCCGATCAACATCGCCAACACCGCAAATCTCGTCGGCCTGTTCGGAATCTTCGCGATCGGTCAGGGCTTCGTCATCATCACCGGCGGCATCGACCTGTCGGTCGGCTCGATCATCGCGCTGCTCGGCGTCATCTTCATCGACCTGATCGCCAATCACGAAGTCCTGTGGCCGATCGCGGCTCTCATCGTGCTATGCCTCGGCGTCTTGATGGGGCTGGTGCACGGGCTCCTGATCACCAAGCTGAAGCTCCAGCCCTTCGTCGTGACACTCTGCGGCCTGCTGATCTATCGCGGCATTGCGCGCTTCTACACGGCCGACGCCACCGCCGGCTTCCCGTTCGGCGTCAACTTCCCGGAGCTGGAGTGGATCACCACCGGCCGCACCGACATCGTCGCCGTCCTCACCGGCGACAAGTGGCATTCCATCCCCATCCCGCACGCCTTCTTCATCATGCTGGTGATCGCGGTGGTCATGTGGGTCGTCCTCCACCGCTCCGTTTTCGGCCGATATCTCTACGCGGTCGGCAAGAACGAGGAGGCGGCGCGCTACTCCGGCATCCGCACGACCCGAGTGATCATCGCGGCCTACGTCATCTCGGCGACGCTGGCCGCGCTCTCCTCTATCTTCTTTGCCATGTACACCCGCTCGATCCTGCCTTCGGGCCACGGCAACTTCTATGAGCTCTATGCGATCGCGGCGGCGGTGCTTGGCGGCTTCTCGCTACGCGGCGGCGAGGGGTCGATCGTCGGCGTGGTGCTCGGCACGATCCTGCTGCAGGTCCTGCAGAACCTCGTCAACCTGCTCGGCATCCCGTCCTCGCTCAACTTTGCGGTGATGGGGTCCGTGATCCTGATCGGCGTCATCGCCGACCAGCAGTTCGCCATCTTCCGCCAGCGGCGCGAGACAGCCCGCGAGCGCATGGCAGCGAGCAGGCCGATGGCGGAGGCCGCCGAATAGCAGGGCTTGGGGGACCGCCTCGGCCACGCTCTCCCGGGCGAGCGGGAAAGGGAGGCCGGTCGCGCTGTTACTCCGCCGGGCCGGCGTGCCCGATCGACGGGTTGGTCACGCCCCCGCGAACCCGCCGCCGGCCGAAGATGAAGGCGAACGGCCAGATCAGCACCGTGACGACGAACTCGGCGATGGTGTGGGCGAGGGTCCAGCCCCATTTCCAGCCGCGTCCGAACAGCGCCCTCAAGAGGTCGGGAACGAAGCCGACCACCGGATAGAGGATGCCGGCGAGCATCCGCACGAGGATTTCGCGCGGCCCGAGCGAGATGAAGGCGAGCTGGGCCGGCGTCACGATCAGCGTCAGAATGGTCGCGAAGGAGAGGCCGAAGACGATCGATGTCGACAGCTGGATCCACCACTGCGTCGACGGCGCGCCGATGGTGATATCGCGGTGGATGAAGTTGACATTCAGACCGAATGCGATCGGCAGCACGCCGAGCACCGCGGCGCCGGCGGTCAGCAGCACCGGCCGAGCACGCTCGCGGCAGGTTCGCAGGATGGCTTCTTCGACCGGCACGCCCTCTCGTCGGAGTCGGTCATAGGTATCGATGAGAACGATGTTGTTGTTCGTCACGATGCCGGCTAGCGCGATGATGCCGATGCCGTTCATGACGATGCCGAACGGCTGGCCCATGATCATCAGCCCGAGGAACACGCCGATCGTCGAGAGGATGATCGCGAACAGGATCAGCGCGACGCTCGAGAACTTGTTGAACTGGGCGAGGAGCACCGCAAAGATCAGGAAGATCGCCGCGCCGAAGGCGTTGACGAGGAAGGCGCCCGCCTCGGCGCTGTCCTCGTTCTCGCCAGCGAGCTTCCACTCGACCTTGCCCCCGAAGTCCATCTTCGCCAGCTCGGCGCCGATCGCCTGAGCGACCGCTGCGGTCTGTGCGCCTTCGGCCACGTTGGCGGTGACGGTGATGACGCGCTTGCCGTCGATGCGGTTGATGATCCCGGTCCGGGCGGCCGGAACCCGGCTGATGAAGTTGCCGATCGGCACGCCGCCCGCCGGCGTCTGCACCAGGAGCTCGTCGATCTGGTTCAGCGTCCTGCGGTTCTCCGGCACTCGGACGATGATGTCCACCGGCGTGTCGCTGGTCTGGGGCCGGTAGTCGGTCACCTTGAGGCCGTTGGTAACGAGCCGGACGGCGGCGCCGACGCCGCCGACGCCGACGCCATACTTCGACGCCTCGGCCTTGTCGATTTCGAGCCGCCAGTCGATGCCCGGCATCGGCAGGCCATTGTCGAGGTCACGGATATCCGGATGCCTGGCGACGATGTCGGCGACCGCGAGCGCCGAGGCGCGGAGCGCATCGGGGTAGTCGCTGGTCAGCTGGACCTGGATGGGCTTGCCCGTCGGCGGTCCCGCCGCCGGTGTCGTGACTTCGACCTTGATGCCGGGTATGTCCGCGGTCTTTTCGCGGATCTCGTTCATGATTTCGCTGGCGGGACGGCGTTCCTGCCAGTCGATGAACTCGAACTGGATCTGGCCGATCACGTCTTCGGTGATCTCGTCGTTGCCCTGGCCCATGTCGCCCGACCGGGCATAGACGGTCGAGAGCTCGGACATGTCGAGGAGCCGCGCCTCGACCGTGCGGACCAGACGATCCTTCTCGGACAGTGACAGGTTGCCTCGGGCGTGAACGAGAACGGTCCCGAGATCCGGCTCGACGTTGGGGAAGAACTCGACGCCCTTGCCCAGTCCGCCGGCGAAATAGGCGAACGGCACTCCGATCAGGAGCGCGATGGCGAAGAGGATCGTGATCCCGGGATGACGGACCGCCAGGCGAACGGTCCTGAGATAGAGGCCTTCCCGCCGCGCATGCGACTCGTGGTGGACCTCGTGCGGCTTGCCGATCAGGGCGCCAAGGGTTGGCGTGAAGATCAGCGCCGCGACCATCGACGCGGACAGCGTGGCGATCAGCGTCAGCGGCATGTAGCCCATGAACTCGCCGACGATGCCGGGCCAGAAGAGGAGCGGCGAGAAGGCGGCGATGCGGGTCAGCGTCGCCGCAACCACGGGGCCGGTCATGCGCGCCGCGCCGAACGCGTAGGCCTCGCGCGGCTTCATCCCCTCGCTCATCCGCCGTTCGGCGAATTCCGAGACGATGATCGCGTCGTCGACCAGCATGCCGACGGCGAGGATCAGGCTGAACAGGACGACGATGTTGAGTGTCAGGCCGGCCATGTTGAGGCCGAGAATGCCGACCAGGAAGGAGAAGGGGATGGCAATGCCGATGAAGATCGAGGCGCGGCCGCCAAGGAAGAACAGGATGATCACGACCACCAGCACGATGGCGGTGACCACGCTGTTCTGCAGCTCGGTCAGCATGTCCTTGATCATCGTGGACTGGTCCTGGAGGAAGTCCACCTGGAGCGTATCGGGCCAGGTCTCCTGAAGCGCGGCGATCGTCGCGCGCGTGCCGTCGACGACCTCGATCAGGTTGGCGCCGGCGCGCTTGACAACCTCGATGGTCACGGCCGGCTGGCCATTGACCCGGGTGATCGACGTGGCGTCCTTGAACGTCGGCTTGATTGTGGCCACGTCACCGAGCGTGATGACGGTATTGGCCGAGGAGGCGATCGGGATCGCCAGCACGTCCTCAGGCGATTCGATCAGGGCGGGAACCTTGACGCCAAAGCGCCCCTGGGCGCCCTCCAGGGCTCCGGCCGCGACGAGGCTGTTGCCCTGTGCGGCGGCGATGGCGAAGGTTTCGAGCGAGACGCCGTAGCTCTTGAGAAGCATCGGCTCGACGATGATCTCGACGACCTCCTCGCGGGTACCGCGGAGGTCGGCCGAAAGCACCCCCGGAACCTGCTCGATGGCATCCTGAGCCTGCTGCGCGATGGTGTTCAGCGCGCGCTCGGAAAGGTCGCCCCCAAGCGCGACGACAATCACCGGAAAGAGGCTGGTGTTGATCTCCCGCACCGTCGGTTCGTCGGCATCGGCCGGCAACTCGGCGCGTGCGTCGTCGACCTTGGCGCGAACGTCCTGGATGGCGACATCGGGATCGAACCCCGCCTCGAATTCGAGGAGCACGTAGCCGCCGCCCTCGAAGCCGGCGGACCGCATTTCCTTGAGGTTGTCGATCGACTTCAGTGCCGTCTCGAGCGGTCGCACCAGCAGGCGTTCCGCGTCGTCGGGCGAGATGCCCCGCATCGTCACGTTGACGTAGACGATCGGGATCGCGATGTCCGGGTTCGCCTCCTTCGGGATCCGCGCATAGGAAAGCGCGCCCGCGGCGAGGAGGAAGACGAGAATGGCGAGCGTCAGCCGGGCGTGGCTGACCGCGAAGTCGACGACGCGCCTCATGCCGGCGGCTCGTCGGTGGGAGCGTTGGCGAACAGCACGGCCTCGACCTGGTCGCCGTCCTTGACGAAGTCCTGCCCGACGACGATGACGCGGATCGGATCCGAGATGCCGGACACCCAGACCGAATCGACGCCGTCATCGACGATCACCACGGGGATGAACTGGGCCTTGCTCTCGGCGTCGACAACCCGAATGCCAAGGCCGCCGTCGTCGGCAAAGACCAGTGCGGAGCGCGGCACCGACACGGCTTCGATCGGATCGGTTTCCACCACCATCTCGCAGGTCACCCCGTCACCGATCAGGGCGTCCGGATTGTCCATGCGGGCCTGGACCGGGTAGGTGCGGGTGGCCTTGTCGGCGCTGACGCCGACATAGGTGATGGTGCCGGTCTTGGTGACGCCGTCGATGAAGCGCATCGTCGCCGGCTGGTCGAGCCGGACGCTGCTCCGCTCGCGCTCGCTGACGGCGCCAACCGCAAGCATCGGATCGGGATCGACGATCGACGCGATCTGGGCGCCGGGCTGTACCGCCTGGCCGACCTGAACCGGCACCTCCTGGACGATGCCGGCGATCGGCGAGCGGATGGTCCCCTTGTCGGCTTCGGCCTCCGCCGCCGCAAGCGCGGCGCGGGCGGCGGCGACCGCCGCCTCGAGCGCGGGAAGCTGGTTCTTCGGCGCCTGGCCCTTGTCGATGAGCGCCTTGTTGGCGTCGTACTCGGCGATGCGCTGATCGAGCAGGGCCTGGGCCTGCAGCACCGCCGCCTGCCGGCCTTCGTCGGACAGCGTGGCTATCGTCTGGCCGTCGCGGACCTTGTCGCCACGGGCGACGTCGAGCGCGGTGATGATGCCATTGGTGCGAGAGACCGCCACCGAACTGTGGTCGGCCTCGGTCGTGCAGGAAAGGGTGATCCGCCGCTGGTGGCTTTCCGGCACGGCCGGCGCCACCGACACTTTCTGCAAGGGAACGGCGGCGACCGGTTCCTCCGGTGTCTCGACGACCTCGACGTGGGTGTCATCCGCGCCAGGGGCCAGCGCGCCGGATGCGATCCAGCCAGCGGCACCAAGAAGAATCAGGACCGCAATGATGCGGCTTGGCTTGAAGATCGAAGATGCCATGACGGCCCACCGGTACAGGACGCTTCGAAACGCGCATTGCTGAAGGCCAAGGGACGATCGCGCCACGGACCCCGGCGGGTGATATAGCTATCGCGACGCAACAATCAAACCGTGAATCGTGAACAAACCGGGGCGATTTCGCGCGATAGTAACCGGAATGCGTCACGTCCCCGGCGCCGTGCGCTGGCCGTTTGGCTGGGCGAAACCTCGCCCGGCCGGCGCTCTGCAACCTCCGAACGCACTTGACGGCGCGCACTATCATCGTGCCAAGATGAAAAGGCAATCCGGAAAAGTGACCGTGTCCGGTCACTCCTGACAGGATTGGGCGCCCGAGGAAACCGGTGGCAGGCGGGACACAGGCGGAACTGGCCGCTCTGCTTGGCGATGTCGCACGGGGCGATCGCCGGGCCTTTGCGCTGCTGTTCGAGCGCACGGCCGCGAAACTCAAGGCGAGCGTCTACCGTATCTTGCGGAGTGAAGCCGCTGCGGAGGATGCGGTGCAGGACGCCTATCTGCGTATCTGGCGACGCGCTGCCGATTTCGATGCCGCCATTGCCTCGCCGATCGCCTGGATGACGACCATCGCCCGCCATGCGGCGATCGACATGGTCCGGCGCGGCGCGGAGCGGGTTTCGGCCGCGGGCGACGCGATCGACGCCGAGGTGATCGAGCGGCTCGCCGATCCCGCCGGCGGAGGCGAGCAGAGGGCGACCTCGGACCAGATCCGGTCCTGCCTCGAGCGGCTTGAGGCCGACCGGCGTGGCATGGTTCTGCTCGCCTATTGCTACGGGTGGAGCCGCGAAGAGCTTGCCGGCCGATACGGGAGGCCGGCGGCGACGGTGAAGACGATCCTGAGGCGGAGCCTCATTGCATTGAAGGAATGCCTCGGTGGCGGACGCTGACCGCGACGATCTCGACGCCCTTGCCGGCGAGTTTGTGCTCGGCACGCTGCCGGCCGACGAGCGTCGTGCGGCCGAGGCGCGGTATACGGCCGATCCGGCATTCCGCCGCCTCGTGTCCGACTGGGAGTCCCGGCTCCAGCTGTTGGCGGACACTGCAGGGGACGTGCCGGTCTCTTCCACGCTCCGCGAGCGGGTTCTCAACGCCGTGGCCGCGGCTCCTGCGGCCGGCGAACCCGGCGACAACGTCCTCGATCTGCGCCGCTCCGTCCGACGCTGGCGCGCCGTCTCGGCGATCGTCGGAGCGGCCGCCGCCGTGCTTGCCGCCATCGTCGTCACCGACCAGACCAGGCCCGCCCCGCAGACCGAGTTCGTTGCCGTCCTGACGGCGGGAGGCGAGTCACCCGCCTTCGTCGCCACGGTCAATACGGCGGCGGGAACGATCTCGGTCCGCCGCGTCACCGCTGTGGCGCCGCCCGACAAGAGCTATGAGCTCTGGTCGATCGCGCCCGACGAGGCGCCGAAGTCTCTCGGCGTGGTGGAAGCGAGCTACTCCCAGCCGCTGCCGGTCCCGCCGTCGGCCGAGCTCACTCTCGCCATCACGCTCGAGCCCAAGGGCGGTTCGCCGACCGGTGCTCCCTCGGGTCCGCCGGTGTTCAGCGGCAAGCTGGTCGCCACCGAGGAATAACGGAACCCCGAAGCCTCACATCGGCTGTCGATAGGCCGGGAAGAAGCCGGTCGCGGCGCTTCCCGCCGTCAGCTGGTCGTAGATATCGCGACGGTTGACGATCCGAAGAAGGTGGACGGGCTCTGTCCGGTTCGACCAGCGCGCCTTGAATCGGCCGATTCCGTCGCCGTCGCGGTCGGGCTTGCCCGCCAGCATCAGAAGAAGGTGGCGGTGGCGACAGAGATCGATGATGCCCGGCATCAGCGTGTAGACCGCCTCGTCGCGGAGGCCGGCATCGGAGGCGGCGATGTGAAGCAGTTGCAGCCGCTCGCCGATCATCGCGCCGCACGCCATAGCCGCCAGCCCGTCGGCATTGCGAGCGCCGAAGAAGACGATCCTCGGGTTGCGGGCAAGGCGCTCGAAGTGGGCGTCGGGGAAGTCGAAGAACCCGCCGGAGAGCTGCCGGCGGCGCCGGACGTGATCGTAGAGGGTCTTCATCTCCATGCGTTCGGCGACGGTGTCGACCGTCCCGAAGGTCCAGCGCCCGCGGCTGCGGCGGAGGTGATCGCGCGTCCGCTTGCTGAAGGGCGGCAACGGCTGGTCGGGATCGAAGAGATAGTGCTCCTTGAGGAGGATCGCGTCCCAGCGTCCCGCTGGCGGGACGAAACCTGGCCGGGTGACGAGCGCGAGCGTGACGAGGTCGCCGTAGCCTGCGACGAACGCTTCGACATCGTCGGGGCAGTCGACCCACATATAGGGCCAGGGCCCGTAACCGTCGGCATGGGGAGTCCCGGGGATAGGCCGACGCAAGAGGCCGCGCGGGAGCGTGGCGTGCATCTCCGGTTCTCCGACGTGCGAAAAGGCGGATAGGTAGTCCTCGGCATGGAACGGGCAGGACTGCGGCACCGTGGATCACCCCCCAACACAGTCAACGGGCAGTGTACGCATCGAAGCCGGGTTGCCAATGAAGGCGTTTGTCGAGTCCTGGCCCCCGGAGCCAGACCGGCGACAGAAAAGCGGCCCGCCGGGGCGGGCCGCTCCCTTCTGGTCGTGGATGGGCGGGGCGACTCGTCAGCCCATCTTCGGCAGAAGCACGGTGTCGACGACGTGGATCACGCCGTTCGACTGATTGACGTCGGCGATGGTGACCTGGGCGGAATTTCCCGACTCGTCCCACACCCAGAGCTTGCCGTCCTTCATCGAGAAGGTCAGCGCGTCGCCTTCGACGGTCTTGGCCTCGAACTTGCCGCCCATCTTCTCGATCTCCGCCATGATCGCCTCGGCCGACCAGTTGCCGGCGATGACATGGTAGGTGAGCACCTCGACCAGCTTGTCCTTGTTCTCCGGCATGAGCAGCGTGTCGACGGTGCCGGCCGGGAGCGCCGCGAATGCGTCGTTGGTCGGCGCGAACACTGTGAACGGCCCCGCACCTTCGAGCGTCTCGACCAGCCCGGCGGCCTGCACGGCAGCGACGAGCGTGGTGTGATCCTTCGAGTTCACCGCGTTCTCGATGATGTTCTTGGACGGGTACATCGGCGCGCCGCCGACCTCGACGGTCATCTCGGCGGTGACGGCGGGAACCGTGCCATAGACGGCGCCGGCGCCGATGATGGCGGCAACCGCGGTGGCCTGCAGCAGTGAGCGAATCCTTGGCGACATACGGGTCTCTCCTCTTGTGTCGTTCGATCTCTGTCGTCCCTCGGGGGAGGGATGCAGGCAGATACGAAAGGCGCGCGCAGCCGGTTTCGCGCGCCGGCGGATTTCCCGGATCACGACCGCGTGAGCGCCGGATCAAAGCGAGACACCGGTTGCCGCGAAGGTCGGTCTGCGGTAGCCCCGCTGGCGTGCGATGCCCTTCGAGCGGTGACGAGGCGCCATGAAGCCGACCAACCCCATCTACACGGGCCTGCCCACCACCATCTTCGAAGTGATGTCGAGGATGGCGAAGGAGAACGGAGCCATCAATCTCGGCCAGGGTTTCCCGGACGTCGACGGCCCGGAAGACATCCGCCGCTTCGCCGCGGAGGAGATCGTCAACGGTCGCAACCAGTACCCGCCGATGATGGGCGTGCCGGAGCTCCGCAAGGCGGTGGCGGCAGCCAACGCGCGGTTCTACGATCTGGAGGTCGATTGGGAGAGCGAGGTGCTGGTCACCTCCGGCGCGACCGAGGCCATCTCGGACTGCCTCGCGGCGCTGATCGAGCCCGGCGACGAGGTGGTGCTGATCGAGCCCCTCTACGACTGCTACCTGCCGCTTGTCCGTCGTGCCGGCGCAACGCCGCGACCGGTGCGCGTGACGCCGCCCGACTGGCGGCTCGACCCCGAGGCGCTCGCCGCCGCCTTTGGCCCCAAGACCAAGGCGGTTCTGCTCAACAACCCGATGAATCCCGCCGCGAAGGTCTTCGGACTGGACGAACTGAAGCTGATCGCCGACCACGTGATCGCCAACGACGCGGTCGCGATCTGCGACGAGGTCTACGAGCACATCATCTTTGATGGCCGCAAGCATCATCCGCTGATGAGCCTGCCGGGAATGCGCGAGCGTACCGTCCGGATCGGCTCGGCCGGCAAGACCTTCTCGCTGACCGGCTGGAAGGTGGGCTACGTGACCGCGGCGCCGGCACTGCTCGACCCGATCACCAAGGCCCATCAGTTCACCACCTTCACCACCCCGCCCGGGCTGCAGAAGGCCGTGGCCTACGGGCTCGGCAAGGGCGACGACTACTACGCCGGGCTCGCGGGCGATCTCCAGGCCAAGCGCGATCGCTTCGCCAACGGCCTCGCCGCGATCGGCTTCTCGGTCGTTCCCTGCGCCGGGACCTACTTCATTACTGCAGATATGCGCAGCGTCGGTGTCGAGGACGACGACGTGACGGCGTGCCGCCGGTTGACGATGGAGGCGGGCGTGACCGCCGTGCCGGTATCCGCCTTTTATGAATCGGAGGCGCCGCGCGGCTTCGTCCGCTTCTGCTTCTCCAAGCGCGAGGCCGTGCTCGATGGTGCCCTCGAACGGCTGGCGCGCTGGGTGGAGCGGAAGGAAGCCGCCAGGGCGTAGCACGGAGACCATGTCCAATCCCGTCCTGGTCGAAGTCACCCGTGGCGATCTGGTCGAATCCCGCCATTGCGGGGCGATCGCCGTCGTCGACCCGCACGGCCGGCGGGTGGCCACCGTCGGTGATGTCGAGGCGACCGTATTTCCCCGTTCGGCGGTCAAGCCGATCCAGGCCCTGCCGCTGGTGGAGTCCGGCGCGGCGGACGCCTACGGCTTCGGCGCACCGGAGCTGGCCCTTGCCTGCGCGTCCCATAGCGGCGAGCCGCGGCACGTCGAGACGGCGGGCGCCATGCTGGCCGCGGCCGGCCGGTCGGTAGCCGATCTCGAGTGCGGAACCCACATGCCGACCTCCTCCGTCGCGGAGCGAGCGTTGATCCGCGCGGGCCATCCCGCCAGTCCGCTCCACAACAACTGTTCCGGTAAGCATGCGGGATTCATCTGCACCGCCTGTCATCTCGGCCTCGATCCCGAGGGTTACGTCCTGCCGGACCATCCGGTGCAGCGGGAGGTGACAGCGGTGCTCGCGGACCTCACCGCCACCCCGCTCGACGCCGCAAATCGCGGCGTCGACGGCTGCTCCATCCCGGCCTATGCCGTTCCGCTCGATCGGTTGGCCCGGGCCTTTGCCCGGATGGCGACCGGGGAGGGACTTCCGCCACTAAGGGCCGCCGCTGCGAAACGCCTCCTCGCCGCTTGCATGGTCGAGCCCTTCATGGTGGCGGGCACCGGGCGTTTCTGCTCCGACGTCATGCCCTTGTTCCCGGGCCGGCTGTTCGTAAAGACCGGCGCCGAAGGCGTCTATTGTGCCGCCGTGCCCGAGCTCGGGCTCGGCGTGGCGCTCAAGGTCGACGATGGCGGGACGCGCGCGGCGGAGACCGCAATGGCCGCGACCATCGCCGCACTCTTGCCTGAGGCCCGGACTCTGGGTCTCCCTTTTGATCGCTGGCTGAAACGGCCGATCATGAACCACCGCCGCACCGTGACGGGCAATGTGGGGCCGAGCGCAGGGTTGGTTGACGCCCTCCAGGCGGTCCCGCACGGGGCGACGGGCTGAGCGCTGACGGGAGAATTGCGCATGCTGACGCTGACGAGCCTCGACCATGTCGTTCTCAATGTCCGCGACGTTGAGGTCGCCGCGGCGTGGTATGCGCGGGTGCTCGGCATGACGCGGCATGATTTCGAGCCACCCTATGGCGTGCGCCGGACCAGCATGAAATTCGGGTCGATGATGCTGAATCTCCGGCCGGCCGATATGGACAAGGTGGCGTGGTTCACCGGCGCCGAAGCGGTGGCCGGCAGCGACGACCTTTGCTTCCTCACCGATGCTTCGGCGGACGAGGTGATCGGCCACCTTGCGGCTTGTGGCGTGACGGTCGAGGTCGGCCCGGTCGCGCGCCGCGGCGCACGAGGGGCCATGACCTCGGTCTACTGCCGCGACCCTGACGGCAACCTCATCGAAATCGCCCGATACGACCCGGCCTAGGCCGGCGCCGCCGGCGGCTGGTTGTGGCCGGTCGGCGGCGTGTAGCCGAGCCGGCGATTGAGCTCCTCGACCAGCGTCGTCGCCGCACCGACGATGGGCGTGCCCGGCGGGAAGATCGCGGCTGCCCCGGCGTCGCGGAGCGCCTCGTAGTCCTCGGGCGGGATGATCCCGCCCGCCACCACCATCATGTCGGGACGGCCCAGCGCTTCGAGCGCGCGCTTCACCGCCGGGACGAGGGTCAGGTGCCCGGCCGCCAGCGTCGAGACCCCGAGGATGTGAACATCCTTCTCGATTGCGAGCGCGGCAGCCTCCTCGGGGGTCTGGAAGAGAGGCCCGATCACGACGTCGAAGCCGAGGTCGGCAAACGCCGACGCGATCACCTTCTGGCCGCGGTCGTGACCGTCCTGGCCGACCTTGGCGATCAGGATGCGCGGCGGCTCGCCATCGCTGGCGGCGAAGGCCGCGATCAGGCGGCGGGCCTCGGCAATCTCTTCGTCGTCGCCGGCTTCACCTCCGTAGACGCCGCTGGTGACGCGAATCTGGGGCGCGTAGCGGCCATAGGCAGCCTCCAGCGCGTCGCTCATCTCGCCAACGGTGGCCTTGGCGCGGGCGGCATCGACGGCGAGGGCGAGGAGGTTGCCGTCGCCGCGCCGCGCCGCGCCGGTCAGCGCCGCAAGCGCCGCCCGTGCCGCCACATCGTCGCGTTCGGCGCGCAGCCGTTTCAGCTTGGCGATCTGGGAGGCGAGCACGGCCGAATTGTCGACGCGCAGTGTCTCGATTGGCGGCTCCTCGTCGGGCCGGTAGCGGTTGACGCCGACCAGGGTCTGCCGGCCGGAGTCGATGCGGGCCTGGGTCCGTGCCGCCGCTTCCTCGATGCGGAGCTTGGGGAGGCCGTCCTCGATCGCCTTGGCCATCCCGCCGAGGGCATCGATCTCGGCGATGTGCCCGAGCGCGCGCGTTGCGAGCTCGTAGGTCAGACGCTCGACATGATACGAGCCGCCCCAGGGATCGATGATCCGCGTCGTGCCCGATTCCTTCTGCAGGAACAGCTGGGTGTTGCGGGCGACGCGGGCGGAGAAGTCGCTCGGCAGCGCCAGCGCCTCGTCAAGCGCGTTGGTGTGGAGGGACTGGGTGTGCCCTTGCGTCGCCGCCATCGCCTCGACCGTGGTGCGGATGACGTTGTTGAACACGTCCTGCGCCGCCAATGACCAGCCGGACGTCTGGCAGTGGGCACGCAGCATCAGCGACTTCTCGTCGGACGGCGCGAAGCGCTCCTTGATCAGCTTCGCCCAGAGCAGGCGCGCGGCGCGGAGCTTCGCCACCTCGGTGAAGAAGTTCATGCCGATGCCGAAGAAGAACGACACGCGCGGCGCGAAGGCGTCGACCGCGAGCCCGGCCTCGCACCCGGCGCGGATGTATTCGAGGCCGTCGGCGAGGGTGTAGGCGAGCTCAAGATCGGCCGTCGCACCGGCTTCCTGCATGTGGTAGCCGGACACCGAGATCGAATTGAACTTCGGCATCTTCGCCGCGGTGAAGGCCATGATGTCGGCGACGATCCGCATCGACGGGCCGGGCGGATAGATGAAGGTGTTGCGGACCATGAACTCCTTGAGCACGTCGTTCTGGATCGTGCCCGCGAGCTTTTCCGGCCCGATGCCGTGTTCCTCGGCGGCGAGAATGTAGAGCGCCATCACCGGGAGCACGGCGCCGTTCATCGTCATCGACACGCTGATCCGGTCGAGCGGAATGCCGTCGAACAGGGTGCGCATGTCGTAGATCGAATCGATCGCGACGCCCGCCATGCCGACATCGCCGGCCACCCGGGGGTCGTCCGAATCGTAGCCGCGATGGGTCGGGAGATCGAAGGCGACCGAGAGGCCGCGCTGGCCGGCCGCGAGATTGCGGCGGTAGAAGGCGTTTGAATCCTCGGCCGTGGAGAACCCGGCATACTGGCGGATGGTCCACGGCTGCTCGACATACATCGTCGGGTAGGGGCCGCGGACGAAGGGTGCCAAGCCCGGCCAGCCGTCGACGAAGTCGATGCCGGCGATGTCCTCGGCGGCGGTGGCGGGCTTGATGGCGATGCCTTCCGGCGAGAGCCACGGCGCAGCGCCCGGCATAGGCGGCACCGGCGCCGGCCGACGCCATGGGATCGCGCTGAAATCAGGCAGGCTCCCGGCGGGCGCGACGCCCTGCGGGCGAGCCGCCGGCCTGCCCGTCATTGTCTTACGGCGCGCCACCAGCCGGTGCAGCTCAACCCTTCGGCGGTCCACCGGCCCTGGCCACGGCGCGATTCCAGCGCGCCCGTCCCGACCACCGTGTACTTGCCGCTGCCAAGCCGCAGCTTCACGTCGCCGGTGGCGCTCACATAGATGGCCTGGGGCGACACCTGCCGGCCACGGTAGAGGACGGCGCCGTTGTCGATCGTCATCTTCATCCGGTAGCCGAACTGGCACTTGCCCGGCATGCCGAAGATCGAGATCGACCAGTTGCCATCGAACTCCTCACCCGCGCGAGGCTCTCCGGCGAAGGCGAAAAGCAACGCGCAGAACAGGGGCACCAAAGCGCCGAACCGGACTGCCCGACGAACGGAATGTCTTGCCACGGTCACGCTGTCGACCTCTTGCTGACCCCGCTCAACCTTGCCCGTTTTGGTGCTGTTCGGCAATCCGGTCAAGCATTTCGGACATCAGCGCCACGATATCGGTATCTGGCGTCAAAACCGCATCGCAAGCACCGGGCGGGATACCCTCGCGCGACGGCGCCGCGATGACCACCTGCCGCGCGCCCGCTGCGCCGAGCGAGGCCGCCGCCGAAATGGCGCTCTGAACGTTTTCGGGGTCGGCGATGATGCACCCGAGCCCGGCACCGGACGCCGCAAAAGCCGCAAGGGCACCGTGGTCGCCATCGGCCGTATCGGCGGAAACGATCTCGAAGCCGCCGGCGGCGAAGGCATCGGCGGCGGCAGCCGGGTCCGCGGATCGGCCGCCCTTCGGAGCGAGCAGAAAGATGCGCCGGCGCCGGCCCGCGGCATCGAGGTTGCGCTCGCAGAGGTCCTCGAAAGGCTCCGAGAGCCGCATCGCGCGGAGCGGCCCGCGAACCGCGCCGACGGGGAGAGCGGTGGCGGGAATGGTGGCATCTGGGTCGACATTGACGTTGACGCCGACGATGGGCAGTTGCCGACGGCGGACCTGAGCGAGCCGCTTCTCGCCCATGGCCGCAACGGCCCGCGGCAGTGACCCCGTGTCGATTGCCGCGATCAGGCCGCCATCCCCCTCGATGCGGGCAAAGGCCTCCCAGGCCGCGGCCGCGAGCTCGTCTGTCAGCGCTTCGATCGCCCCGGATCCCGCGCCGGGGTCGGAGGCGGCAAAGAGCGTCGATTCCTCGCGGAGGATCGTCTGCGTATTGCGGGCCATCCGGGCGCTGAATTCGGCGCCCACCAGCATGGGCGGCAGCACGGTCAGCGAATCGGCGCCGCCCGCCGCCGCCGCGAAGGCGGCCGTGGTCCCGCGGATCAGGTTCATGGTCGGCTCGCGCCGCGTGAGCATGCGCCACGAGGTCTGGGCGTGGATCGGCGGACGCAGGGCGGTGAGGCCGGTCACTTCCGAGAGGCGGGCGAAGAGGAGGCGGGCGGCGCGGAACTTGGCGATGGTCAGGAACTGATCGGCATCCGCAGTGAGGATGACGCCGAGATGGGCCGCCGCCCTTTCCGGCTCGAGGCCGGACGCGGTCAGCGCACGGATCGCGCCGACGGCCGATCCGACGACGATTGCGAGCTCCTGAACCTCGGATGCGCCGGCGTCGTGCCACGGCCGCCCGTCCGCCGCGAAGGCCGGCCAGCCTTCCTCCCCCCGATCCGTGGCGACGATGAGCGCCCCGGTCTCGGCGAAGCAGTCTTCGATCGAGCGGGAAAGACGGCCGGCTGCCCGGGCCGATATGGCGTCGAAGGCGGAAGCCGGTGCCGGCGCGGTGGACCGGATCGACGACAGCAGGCGCGCCGTGGCTTCACCGGCGTCGATGCGGATCGGGACGTCGAGTCCGGCCAGCAAGGCGCCGAGGTCGGCCTCGCCATCCAGAATGCGTCGGAATGTCGCGCCTTCGGACGCAAAGGCGATTTCGAGGCCGGCTGCGCCGCCGCCAAGCGCTGTGACGATATTCCTCTGGATCTCGCCGACCTCGGCGATCTCGACCCGATTCATGACGGTCCAGGTCGACCCCGCCGGCCGGGTGGCGAGCACCGGATCGGTGCGCCGGGCATAGACGGGCTCAATCGCCAGGCCATCGATATTGTAGGACGTCAGTCGGCCGAGGTCGTTGTCCCGGCGATTTGCCGCAGCGCGCCAATCGGCCGCGGCTATACTGTCAAAAGCGTCCGCAAGGGGCGAGAATGCTGGCATTTCGGCTTGCCTCGGGCAGGAGCGGTGTTGGCGGTCAAAGAGGAGCAAAAGGGTGACGCCGGCCCGTCGTCATTGCAATATGCAGTCGCGCACGCGAGCAGGCGCGCTGGTCAACTCCGACAAGATCTTCGTTTCGCAGGTTGCTCAAAAATCTTCCTGAGGATGACTCTCGTGCACATAGCAACGCGTGGAACCGGGCGCTGATGACGATGTCAGGTTGGCAAGAAATGCCGGACATATAGAAAAATGTTTGCATGCAATGGGCTTGGATGGCGAGCTTGGAAAGCGCTTCCATGGCCAGACTGGAACGAATCTACTACTGGCTCCGTAAATTCACCAATTGAAGCGACGTAGAGTGTGATGATGTTGAATGTCGGGGTTGGTGGTGAAGAAACGAATCGCAAGATGATGGGCGCGGAAGATTTGATCGCGGGGGCGATCCGCCTCCGGGAGATGCGTAGCGGTGCGCAGGTATTGGATGCGCTCGAAGAGACGACGCACTCGCTTGGAGCCGACGGCGTATTGATGAGCGGCATTCCAATGCCGGGGCGGTCGGTTGGACCGCTGCTGCTGAGGGTCAATTGGTGGGAGTGTCATGACGAGGATCTCGCTGGCGCCGTCGATCCGCTGTTTGCCGAAGCGCTGCGCGCCACCAGCCCTGTGATCATCTCCGACTCGTCGCCGGGGCTGGTGACCGAGTCGCCCCTTTACCGGACGGCCGTTTCGCACGGTGCCTCTGCACTGCTGTGTGTTCCCGTGCGTTCCCTGCAGCCGTATCAGGGCGTGGTGTTGGCCGCTGGCCCCTCGTTCTCCCTCGACGAGTTCTCACTGCTCACGCTGGGCTTCTTCTGCGATCAGGCGTTCCGACGGCTCTTTGCTGTCGGCGCCGTGTCGCCGGATCGGCCCGGCCACCTCTCGGCTCGCGAACGCAGTGTGGTCGGCATGTCCGCCGGAGGCATGACGGCCAGCGACATTGCCAAGGCGCTGGCGATCTCCCAGCGCACCGTTCACGCGCATCTTCAAAACGCCAGCGACAAGCTCCGGGCGCGCAACAAGACGCAGACGGTGATCGAGGCGATCCGCTACGGGCAGATCAGTCTCTGACGCCTATACGAACTGGCTCAGTCCGGGGATGCTGGCGACAACCTCGTCCACGACCCCGGCGCCAGCGTGTTCCCGGGCGACGCTGCCGAAGGCGCTTGCCACGCTCTGAATCTCGCCCATGCCGAGGCCGGCGCCGGTCAGAGCGCTGAAGGCCCCCATCACGTCCGCGGGGCCACGATCGCCGCTGGCGAGGGCGGCGCGGGCACCGGGAAGGTCGTCGATCAGTTTGTCGACCTTGTCCCTGGGGCCGGCATTGGCAAGGAACTTGAGGATAATCGTCACTGCGGCCGCCGCCATTGCCGGGTCGATGCCGGCGCGCTGCGCGACTTGCGCCACCAGGTCGTCCATTGTCGCTCTCCTCACTTCCGACGGTCCGCCATTCCCGCGGACTTGACGCCAGGCGGCACGGAAATACAAGCGGCCACGCCGGCCTCGGCACGACGGTCCGGAACAGTAGGAAAAAGGCGATGCTGGACGATGTCCTGAAGACGATCGACGACGACCTGCCTTCGAGCCTGGAGCGCCTGTCCAATCTCCTTCGGATCGAGAGCATCTCGACCGATCCGGCCTACGCCGCCGACGTTGGCGCGGCCGCCGAATGGCTCGCCACCGACCTCGCCGGTCTCGGCTTCGACGCGTCGGTGCGGCCAACACCGGGGCATCCGATCGTGGTCGCGCACGATCGGCGCGCGGCTTCCGGGCCACACGTCCTTTTCTACGGCCACTACGATGTCCAGCCCGTCGATCCTCTCGTGGAGTGGGCCACACCCCCGTTCGAACCGCAGCTGGTCACCGTGGACGGCAGGGATCGGATCGTCGCGCGCGGCGCCTCAGACGACAAAGGACAGTTGATGACCTTCGTCGAGGCCTGCCGGGCCTGGCTGAAGGTCGCCGGCCGGCTTCCTGTCCCCGTCTCGATGATCCTCGAGGGCGAGGAGGAATCGGGGAGCGGGAGCCTCAAGCCGTTCCTTGTGGCCAATGCCGATGAGCTTCGCGCGTCGGTGGCGCTGGTCTGCGACACCGCGATGTGGAGCCCGACGCGCCCGGCGATAACCATCATGCTGCGCGGGATGGTCGGCGAGGAATTCACCGTCATCGCGGCGGACCGGGATCTGCACTCCGGGTTGTTCGGCGGCGCGGCGCGGAACCCGAACCACGTCGTTGCCGATATCGTTGCTGGCCTCCACGACGTCGACGGCCGGGTCACGCTCGACGGATTCTACGACGGCGTGGGGGAACCGGCGGAGGCGATCCGGGCGATCTGGGAATCGCTCCGATTCGATCAGTCTGCGTTCCTCGGCAGCGTCGGGCTTTCCGCGCCGGCGGGCGAAGCCGGCCGCTCCGTGCTCGAGCACATCTGGTCGCGCCCGACCGCCGAGGTGAACGGCATGATCGGCGGCTACACCGGGGATGGATTCAAAACCGTCATCCCGGCCAAGGCGTCGGCGAAGGTCTCGTTCCGCCTTGTCGGCGACCAGAACCCGGAGCGCGTCCGGGAGTCGTTCAGGGCGTATGTCCGCTCGTGGCTGCCGTCCGATTGCCGGGTCGAGTTCAGCCCTCACGGCGGCAGTCCCGCGCTTCGCCTCCCCCACGACGGCGCCGCCGTTGCCGCAGCGCGGAAGGCCCTCCGCGACGAGTGGGGTGTCGAGCCGGCGCTGGTCGGTTCCGGCGGGTCGATTCCGGTGGTGGGCATGTTCAAGCAGGCGCTGGGAATGGACTCCCTGATGGTCGGATTCGCACTCGACGACGACCGCATCCACTCGCCGAACGAGAAATACGATGTCGCGAGCTTCCGCGGCGGCATCCGGTCCTGGGCGCGGATACTCGCGTCGCTGGCCGAATAGAAGAAGGGCGTGACCCGTCGGGTCACGCCCCCTTCAGCATCGATCCTGATCGGAGGCTCAGCTCGGTTGACGGAAGGTCTGGTGGCAGGTGCCGCAGGCTTGTCCGACCGCGCCGAAAGCCGGACCGAGCGCCTCGACACCCTGATCCGCGGCGGCGGCTGCTGCCTCCGCGGCCGTCTTCAGCGCCATGGCATCCGCTTCGAAACCGGCGAAATTCTCCCAGACTGCCGGGAGCGCCTTTCCGCCTTCGGAGCCCGGTGCGAAATCGGCCGGGATCTCTGCGGCATTGGCGGCGATCTTTTCCATCGCCGCCTTGGCGGCGGCGGCGTCGAAGGGTGCCTCGCCCTTGATCATCTTGACCACGACGCCCGCCTGGGCGCCGTTGTCCTTCATCATCGCCTGGCGCTTCGCGACCAGATCCTCCTGCGCGAGCGCATGGCCAAGGAACGCGGCCATCGCCAGGCCGGCCATGCTGAACGAGACCAGTGATTTCATATGTATCCTCATCGCCACATCGGTGAAACACGCCCGCGCGCATGGTTGCAGGCCCGGTCGTGCCGTGACAAGCGATTGCGGCCCGGATAACGGAAATATTATCGAACGATACCAGGCTGGAGGGGCTGCACGGCCGGCGATGATCGCTTGTCGGGCCGGTCGAAGCGGTTAGTCTCTTTGGTCTGGAAACACGGGGGACGCACGAACAAATGCCTGTGATCGAGCCCGGTAAGGTCTTCGTCGGCGCCAGCGGCAAGCCGGAATACCTCAATCTGCCCTACGCCAATCGCCACGGCCTGATCACCGGCGCGACCGGCACCGGCAAGACGGTGACGCTTCAGATTCTGGCCGAGGGATTCTCGGCAGCCGGCGTCCCGGTCTTCTGCGCCGACG
>JAGRKZ010000182.1 GCA_020442065.1 Bauldia sp. | reverse complement strand
TGGCGGTGATGCCGGAATAGCCGTCGGAGCCGCCGCACTGGAGCGCCAGCATGATCTCCGACACCGGCACCGTCTCGCGCTTCACGGCGGCCACCCGCGGCAGCATCTCCTTGATCATGTCGACGCCACGCTCGATGGTCTTCCGCGTGCCACCGGTGGCCTGGATCGTCATGGTGTGGAAGTTCTCGTTCTCCTTGAGGCCGTAGTCCTCCATGAGACCGGGGATCTGCATCACCTCGCAGCCGAGGCCGACGAGCAGCGCGCCGCCGATATTGGGGTGCGTCGCGTAGCCCCACTCGGTCCGCTGCATGACGTCGAAGCCTTCGCTGCCCCGGCCGGCCATGCCGCAGCCATGGCCGTGGACGAAGGGCACGACGCCGTCGATGGTGGGGTAGTCGTCGAGGATGCCGGAGCGGTTGAAGGCGTCGGCGATGAAGCGCGCCACCGAGGCCGAGCAATTCACCGAGGTGAGGATGCCGATGTAGTTGCGGGTGCCGACCTTGCCGTTGTGGCGGCGGAAGCCCTCGAAGGTCCGGCGCTGCTCGACCGGCAGGACATGCTCCGGCTCCGCCGCCTCGGCGAAGCGGTAGTCGCGCGAGAAGTCGTGGACGCCGCAATTGTGCTCGTGGATGTGCTCGCCGGGCTGGATCGGCCCCTTGGCGAAGCCGATGATCTGCCCGAACTTCCTGACCGGCTCGCCCTCGGCGATGGCGACCGTCGCCATCTTGTGGCCCTTGGGCACGCGCGCGATCGCCGTCACGCCCTCGGCCACGGCCCCGGGCAGGATCGGATCGATCGAGACCACCAGGTTGTCGTCGGGATGAAGGCGAAGGACGCGCGGGGTCTTGGCGCGGTCGGACATGCCGGGCATGGGCACAACGCTGGGATCGGTGGTCGACATGGCTGGGATCTGGCTCCGGGAAACGTTTCCACGCGGGTGTTCTTGGTCTGGCGGCGTGGCATTCTAGTATATGAAGCCAGTCGCGGGAAAACGCAAAAGGCGTGTCGGGTCAAGCCCGTCGCAGGACATGCCACGCGAACTCTTGCACCGCGCCGCCGGGGGTCCGGTGGTGCTCGCGCCGCTCCTCGATCGGCGAGAAATCCTCCCCGAAGCGTGCCGCCAGCGTTGCCAGGCTGTAGCGTTGGACGGGCAGGCCGCTGCAGCGCTCGGGGCCGTCGGGAGCGAAGGTCGCGATGATGACCGTGCTGCCGGGATCGGTCGCGGCACGCAGCGCGGCGAGATAGGCGTCCTGCTGGCCCGGATCGGTCAGGAAGTGAAACGCGGCGCGGTCGTGCCAGACCCCCCATCGCCGCGCCGGTTGCCACGCGGTGACATCGGCGACGATGAAATGCGCAGTCTGTCCCGGACCGAGCCCGGCGCGAGCGCGGGCGATCGCGGCCTCTGCAATGTCGAGGACGGTGACGTCGGTGTGACCGGCCGAAAGCAGTTGCGCGGCGAGGGTGGAGGCGCCGCCGCCGACGTCGATCAGCGGGGTCGCCGGGTCGATCGCATGGGCGGCGATCAGCGACAATGCGGTGTCATGGCGCGGCTGATACCAGCTCACCCGGGTCGGGTCTTTGGTCTGGTAGACCGTCTCCCAGTGCCCGCGGGAATCGGCATCGCCGATGGTCACGGGCGGGCCGCCTCGATCTCCGCCCGGGTCGGAAAGCTCGGCTGCGCGCCATGCCGGGTGCAGGCGAGCGAGCCGGCGATGGCGGCGAGCGCCATCGCTTCCCTGAGGCTTTGCCCCCCGTCGAGGCACGCCGCGAGCACGCCGGCGAAGGTGTCGCCGGCGCCGGTGGTGTCGACCGGCGTCACCTTCAGCGCCGGGACGCGGATCACGCCCTCATCGCCGGCGGTGACGGCGCCGTCGGGGCCGAGCGTGACCGTCACCGCCCGGCCGAGCCGCTTGGCAAGCGCCGCGGCGGTCTCCTCCGGGGTCCCGGCCGGCAACCCGAAATGGCCGGCAAAGTCCTGGGCTTCGTGCTCGTTGACGATCACCATGTCGATGTCGCCGAGCACCTCCGCCTCGAGCGGCGCGAAGGGCGCGACGGAAAGGATGACGCGTGCCCCGCCCGCCTTGGCGCGCTTTGCGGCCGCGAAGACCTGCTCCGGCGGCACCTCCATCTGGAGGAGGAGTGTGTCCCCGGCGTCCATCCCGTCGGCCGGGATGCTGCCGGCGTCGGCGGCGGCATTGGCCCCCGGCGAGACGACGATGGTGTTCTCGCCGTGGTCGTCGACGGTGATGATGGCGATACCGGTTGTGCCCTTGCGGCGGGCGACGGTCGAGAGATCGACTCCGGCGGGCGTCAGCTCGTTCAGCGCCACCTTGCCGATATCATCGTCGCCGATCGCGCCGACCATGCGCACCGTCGCCCCGGCGCGGCGCGCCGCGAGCGCCTGGTTCGCCCCCTTGCCGCCGGGGATGAGCTCGTAGTCCGAGCCGAGAACGGTCTCGCCCGGCTGGGGCGCCTTCCGCACCCGGCAGACGAGGTCGACGTTGATGGAGCCGAAGACGGTGATCATCGGACGCGTCTCAGCGCTCGCTGAAGGGGATGCCGCCCTTGGCCTTGTTGATCTTCGGCGATTCCACGATCTGTACCGTCACGGCATCGGCGGTGGTTGCGAAGTTCTTCACCACGGCGTCGGTGATGTCCTTCATCAGCGCCTTCTTCTGCTCGGGCGTCCGCCCCTCGACCGCGTAGACCAGTACTTCCGGCATCGGATCCTCCGTCCCTGATCGGAGAGCATTAGCCGGAAGCGCCCCGCCGGGGCAATTGCGCTGCCCGGCCGTCGCTTTCGATTCCGCATCCCTACCGCAGTGCGAAAACGCTGTTTTCGCAGGCGCACAACCGCGCTAAGACTTCTCTTTGCCGGCAACGGGGAAAAAGCGGGGCAGACTGTGGCAATCAGGAAGATTCTGGTCGCAAATCGCTCGGAAATCGCCATTCGCGTGCTGCGGGCGGCAAACGAGCTGGGCATCCGGACCGTCGCGGTGTTCTCCGAAGAGGACAAGCTCGCCCTCCATCGCTTCAAGGCCGACGAGGCCTATCAGATCGGCAGGGGCCTCGGGCCGATCGAAGCCTATCTCTCCATCCCCGAGATGCTCCGCGTCGCCCGCGAGGCCGAAGCCGACGCTGTCCACCCCGGCTACGGCTTCCTGTCCGAGAGCCCCGACTTCGCCGAAGCCTGTGCTGCTGCCGGGCTCACCTTCATCGGCCCCTCGGCCGACACCATGCGTCGGCTCGGCGACAAGGTCGCCGCCCGCAATCTCGCCGTCTCGGTCGGCGTCCCGGTGATGCCGGCGACCGAGCCGCTGCCGCGCGAGCCTGCCGACGTGGCGAAGCTTGCCGCCGAGATCGGCTATCCGCTGATGCTCAAGGCCTCGTGGGGCGGCGGCGGTCGCGGCATGCGCGTCGTCCGCGACGAGGCGGGGCTGCTCCACGACATCGACGCCGCGCGCCGCGAGGCCAAGGCCGCCTTCGGCCGGGACGAGGTCTATCTCGAAAAGCTGGTCGAGCGCGCCCGCCACGTCGAGGTCCAGATCCTCGCCGACAAGCATGGCTCGATCGTCCATCTCTACGAGCGCGATTGTACGGTCCAGCGCCGTCACCAGAAGGTGGTCGAGCGCGCCCCGGCACCGTATCTCGATGCCGGGCAAAGGCAGGAAATCGCCGGCTATGCCGTCGCCATCGCGCATGCAGCGGACTATGCCGGGGCGGGCACCGTCGAATTCCTCATGGATTCGGACACGGGCAAGTTCTACTTCATCGAGGTCAACCCGCGTGTCCAGGTCGAGCACACCGTCACCGAGGAGGTGACGGGCATCGACATCGTCAAGGCCCAGATCCGCATCGCCGCGGGCGGCGCCATCGGCGATACCGAGGCGTCGGGCGTTCCGCGCCAGGGCGACATCCGCCTCAACGGCCATGCCCTTCAGTGCCGCATCACCACTGAGGACCCGGAACAGAACTTCATTCCCGACTATGGCCGCATCACCGCCTACCGTGGCGCCACCGGCTTCGGTATCCGCCTCGATGGCGGCACCGCCTATTCCGGGGCGGTCATCACCCGCTACTACGATCCGCTGCTCGAGAAGGTCACGGCGTGGGCGCCGACGCCGCAAGAGGGCATTGCCCGCATGTATCGGGCGCTTCGCGAGTTCCGCATTCGCGGTGTCGCCACCAATCTCGCCTTTCTCGAAAACGTCATCACCCACCCCAAGTTCCGCGACGCGAGCTACACCACCCGCTTCATCGACGAGACGCCCGAGCTGTTCGAGGCGGTAAGGCGCCGCGACCGCGCCACCAAGCTGCTGACCTACATCGCCGACGTCACCGTCAACGGCCATCCCGATACGCGCGACCGGCCGCCGCCGCCGGCCGGCGGTCTGATCGTTCCGCCCCCGCGGTTCGATGTGCCGGTCGCCTTCGGCACCAAGCAGCGCCTCGACGCCGACGGACCGGAGGCCTTCGCCCGCTGGATGCGCAACGAGCAGCGCGTGCTCGTCACCGACACCACGCTCCGCGACGCCCACCAGTCGCTCCTTGCCACCCGGATGCGGAGCTTCGACCTGGTCGCGGCGGCCGAGGCCTATTCGAAGGCCCTGCCGGGTCTTCTCTCGCTGGAATGCTGGGGCGGCGCCACCTTCGACGTCTCGATGCGCTTCCTCACTGAAGACCCGTGGGAGCGGCTGGCCGACATCCGCGAGAAGACGCCCAACCTCCTTCTCCAGATGCTGCTGCGCGGCTCGAACGCGGTGGGCTATGCCAACTACCCCGACAATGCCGTTGGCTTCTTCGTCCGCCAGGCGGCTGACGCCGGCATCGATCTCTTCCGTGTGTTCGACTGCCTCAACTGGGTCGAGAACATGCGCGTCTCGATGGACGCGGTGCGCGAGGCAAACAAGCTCTGCGAGGGCGCCTTCTGCTACACCGGCGACATCCTCGATCCCGACCGCGCCAAGTACAGCCTCAAGTACTATGTCGGCCTCGTGAAGGAGCTCGAAGCGGCTGGCGCCCACATCATCGGCATCAAGGACATGGCGGGGCTGCTCAAGCCGGCGGCGGCCAGGAAGCTGGTCTCGACGCTGCGCCAGGAGACCAACCTCCCCATCCACTTCCATACCCACGACACCTCGGGCATTTCGGCGAGCTCGATCATGGCCGCGGTCGAGGCCGGGGTGGATGCGGTCGATGCTGCGATCGATTCGATGTCCGGCCTCACCTCGCAGCCCTGCCTCGGCTCGCTCGTCGAAGCCCTTGCCGACACCGACCGCGCCACCGGCCTCGACGTCGAGGCGATCCGCAAGATCTCGTTCTATTTCGAGGCGGTCCGCGCCGATTACCGCGCCTTCGAGTCCGACCTCCGCTTCGGGGCGTCGGAAGTCTATCTCCACGAGATGCCGGGCGGGCAGTTCACCAATCTCAAGGAGCAGGCCCGCGCCCTTGGCCTGGAGGCGCGCTGGCACGAAGTTGCCCGCACCTATGCCGAGGTCAACATGCTGTTCGGCGACATCGTCAAGGTGACGCCATCGTCGAAGGTTGTCGGCGATCTCGCCCTGATGATGGTCGCCGGCGACATCACCGCCGAGGAGGTGGTCGACCCGCGCAAGGAGATCGCGTTCCCCGAGTCGGTGGTGCAGATGATGCGCGGCGATCTCGGCCAGCCGCCGGGGGGATGGCCGGAGGCGCTCCAGAAGAAGATCCTCAAGGGCCAGACGCCGATCACCGTCCGCCCCGGCTCGCTCATCCCGCCGGCCGATCTCGAGGCGGAGCGCAAGCGCGCCGAGGAGGCGATCGGTCATGCGCCCGATGATCGCGGGCTGGCCTCCTGGCTGATGTATCCCAAGGTCTACACCGAGTTTGCCCGTGCCGCCGATCTCTACGGCCCGGTCGCGGTGCTGCCGACGCTGGTCTATTTCTACGGCCTTCCGGTCGGCGAGGAGATCCTGGTCGAGATCGAGAAGGGCAAGACCCTGGTGATCCGCAACCAGGCGATTGGCGACACCGACGAGGACGGCCTCGTCCGCGTCTTCTTCGAGCTCAACGGCCAGCCGCGCGTCGCCAAGGTGCCGAACCGCATGGCGGCCCAGACCGCGGTGCGGCGGAAGGCCGAGGAGGGCAACGCCAACCACGTTGCCGCGCCGATGCCGGGCGTCGTCTCGACGCTCGCCGTCCATGCCGGGCAGGACGTGCAGGCCGGCGACGTCCTCCTCTCGATCGAGGCGATGAAGATGGAGACCGCGCTCCATGCCGAGCGCGACGGCAAGGTCGCCGAGGTCCTCGTCCACGCCGGCAGCCAGATCGACGCCAAGGACCTCCTCGTGGTCTACGAGGGGTAGGTCGCCGGGGCGACGTCGCCGGTCATGCGGAGCGACTGCCTCCCCCTCCGATGGCCGACGGCAGCCACGCCTTGATCTGTCGATCGGTGAGGTTGGCTCCGCACAGCAGGGTCGCAATGCGACGCCCCTTCAGCGTGGATGCCTGCGCGAGAATGCCCGCAATCCCCGCGGCCCCCGCCGGCTCGACGATCCGGTCCCACGTTTCATGGGCAAAACGCATCGCATCGAGAATCTGGTCGTCGTCGACGAGAACGACGTCGTCGATGGTGTCGGCAAGCCAGTCGATTGCTGATGGCACCGGGATCCGGACGGCAATTCCGTCGGCGATCGTGCGGGCGTCGTCAGTCGGGATCGCTTCTCCCGCCTTGAACGAGAGAGCCATGCAGGGTGCGCCCTTCGCAGCCACCGCGATGACCTTCGTTCGCGGGGACTTGGCCCTGAGCCAGCATCCTGTTCCTGCCGCGAGGGCACCGTTCCCGAGGGGGATGAAAACGGCATCGATGTCGTCGATTGCCTCCGTCAGTTCTGCCGCGATCGTCCCTGCCCCTTCCGCAATCGCAGCGCTCGCGCCGTCCTCGACGAAGAGCAGGTCGCGCTCGCCTGCGTAGATCCTGGCGGCAGTCTTCGCTTCGTCGAAATCGTCCCCGGCAAGCACGACTTCTGCTCCGAACCGTCTCATGGCCGTGATCTTCAGCGGGCTGGCGTTGTGGCTTGCGAAGACGACGAGGGAGCGTCCGCTGCGCGCGGCGTTATAGGCAAGTCCCTGGCCGAAATTGCCGGCGGAAGCGGTGACGAGCGGCGTGCCGTCGTCAACGAGATCGGCAAGAAAGTATCCCGTGCCACGGCCCTTGAAGCTGCGGATGGGATTGTCCGTTTCGTCCTTGGCGAAGAGCGGGAATCCCAAACGTTCGGAACGCAACACGTGGGAATCGAGAAAGACCGGATCGATGCGCTTCCGCGCATCCTTGATGCGGTCCGGGGAAAGGCGGGCGTGTCTGTCCATGCGGCGAGCATAACTCGGCTCGTACGCGGAAACACCGCGTCTATATCATTCTTGTTGCGGATATTCCGTGCCTATGCTTACCATCGCGCGATGGATGACATCGATCGATCCATTCTTTCGCTTCTTCAGAGAGACGCCGACGTCCCTGGCAAGGTCGTTGCCGAGGCTGTTGGCCTCTCCGTGTCTGCGGTCGAGCGCCGCATCGGGAAATTGAAGCAGGACGGTGTGATCGAGAAGATCGTGGCGGTCGTCAGTCCCAAGGCCGCTGGTCGCCCGTTGTCGATCTTGGTCGAACTCGAGATTCAGAACGAACATCGCCATACGCTCGAGCAGTTCCAGCGATGGCTGGACCGGGCGCCGGAAGTCCAGTCATGCTGGTATGTCACCGGCGATGTCGATTATGTTCTGCTGTTGGCCGTGCGTGACCTCGACGCGTACAATGCCTTCATCGATCGGCTCATGAGCGAGCAGCAGGCGCTCGTGCGAAAATACAAAAGCCTGATCGCACTCAAAACGGTGAAGCGCGGCTTGGAGCTTTCCTTCGGCGAGTGAGGCTGGAGGTGGCGCAGTCTTCCGGTCGCTGGGACATGCATCAAGTCTCCCGACGATCGCCGAACCCGTGATCGAGCGGCCCGTGGCCCGAGCCGACGTCGAGCCGGTCCGCACCGCGGATCGCGCCGGTGACGTAGGCCTTGGCCTGCCGGATCGCCTCCCGCCGGGGGTGGCGCGGCAACAGGGCGGCGATTGCCGAGGACAGCGTGCAGCCGGTGCCGTGGGTGTTCTTGGTCGCGATGCGGGTCGCGGTCAGGATCTCGCTCGCCTCACCGTCGTCATAGACATCGGTCGCCTCGGGGCCGTCGAGGTGCCCGCCCTTGAGCAGCACCGAGGCCGGGCCGAGCGCTAAGAGGCCCCGGGCCATCGCGCCCATGCCGGTGCGATCTGATGCCTCTTCTGTGCCGAGGAGCACGGCTGCCTCGGGCAGGTTGGGGGTGATCACCTCGGCCAGCGGGACCAGCCGGTCGCGGATCGCGGCCACCGCATCCGGGTCGAGCAGCGGGTCGCCGCCCTTGGCCACCATCACCGGGTCGAGGACGATATGGCGCGCCTCCCGCTGCCCGAGGACACCGGCGATCGCCGACGCGATCGCCGCGCTGCCGACCATGCCGATCTTCACCGCATCGACTCGGACGTCCGCGAAGACGGCGTCGATCTGGTCGGCGACGAAGGCCGGCGCGAGCAGCTCGAACCCGCGGACGCCGCGGGTGTTCTGGACCGTCACCGCCGTCACTGCCGCCATGCCGTAGGCGCCGAGGGCGGCGAAGGTCTTGAGGTCGGCGGCGACGCCGGCGCCGCCGCTGGGGTCGACCCCGGCGATCGACAGGATGTTGGGGATGCTCATCGCGGTCGCTCCACCAGGGCCCTGAGTGCCGCCGCTGCCGAGCGCGGGTGGGGCGCCCCGCAGATCGCGGAGATCACGGCGATGCCGGCAGCGCCGGCCGCCATCACCGCCGCGGCGTTGCCGGCGTCGATGCCGCCGATGCCGACGAAGGGCACCGGCAGCCCCGCGCCGACCGCAGCGACGCCGTCGAGCCCGAGCGGCGGCGCGGCGTCGGCCTTGGTGGCCGAGGCAAAGACCGGGCCGAGGCCGACATAGTCGACGAGCCTCGCATCGACCGTGTCGATCTCGCCGGCATGCGTCACCGAAAGGCCGAGGATCGCGTCGGGTCCGATCGTCGCGCGCGCCGCGGCCGGATCGCCGTCCTCCTGGCCGATGTGGAGGCCCGCCGCGCCGAGCGCCCGCGCCGCCGCCGGCCGGTCGTTGACGATGAGCGGTATCCGATGCGGCGCGAGCGCGGCCATCAGCGCCCGGCCAAGCTCGACGAGCGCAGCATCCGGCGCATCCTTGTCGCGGAGCTGGACGATGGTGACGCCGCCCGCCACCGCCTCGGCCACGGTGTCGACGAGTCCGCGCCGCGCAGTCATCGCCGGGTCGGTCACCAGCATCAGCCGGAGATCGGGGACGGGCCTCACCGGAGATTGGCTCCCGCCGCCAGCGTCGCGCCATCGAGGGTGTAGAGGGCGTCGATCAACGCGACCTGGAAGCTCCCCGGTCCGTTCGCCGTCGCGACCGCCTTCTCCGCCGCCACGCCGATCGCAGCGAGGCCGGCGATCGCGGCATCGAACGCCGGCAGGCCCGCCCCGAGGAAGGCGCCGCACAGCGCGGTCGCCGCGCAGCCCGTGCCGGTGACGCGGGAGAGCATCGGGTCGCCATTGGCGATGCCGGTCATGCGCGTCCCGTCGGTGACGTAGTCGATCGCGCCGGTCACGGCGACCACGCATCTGGTTTGTGCCGCCAGCGCCCTGGCTGCCGCGCGGGCTGCGTCGGAGCCCTCGGTCGAATCGACCCCCTTGCCGGCGGCGCCGGTATCGCCGGCAAGCGCCATGATCTCCGAGGCGTTGCCGCGCACGATCGCCGGCCCGAGGGCGAGGAGGCGCTTCGAGGCGTCGCTACGGTAGGCGGTGGCGCCGGCGGCGACGGGGTCGAGGATCCACGGCACGCCGGCCGCATTCGCGGCCGCCGCGGCCTGCTCCATCGCCTCGACCCAGGCGGGCGACAGCGTGCCGATGTTGATCACCAGTGCCTGGGCGAGCGGCGCGAAGGCGGCGGCCTCGGGCAGCGCATGCACCATGGCCGGCGAGGCGCCGATCGCGAGCAGCGCGTTGGCCGTGGTGTTCATCACCACGTAGTTGGTGATGTTGTGGACGAGCGGACCCCGCGCGCGGAGGCGGGCGAGGGCATCGGCAAGATCAGGCTGCGGCACGGCTCAACTCCCTGTTCGGAGCCGTGCGCCGGCGGGGGAGTCCGGCTGGTGACGGCTCCCTAACGCTGGCATTACCCAGATCAGGTTCGACGGGTATGATCTCAGCCCGTCGTCTCCGACGAGCACCCCGCATCACCGCCGCCGAGGATAGGGGCTTGCCGCCCGCGGTCAAGGCCGCGCCGGATCGTCCCCGTCGCCAAGGCTGGCGAGCCCGCACCACGGCAGCCGGCCGCCGCCCTCATACGGCCGCACCAGCCCGCTTGCGAGCATCGCCGCGCCGAGGTCGGTGCCGTCATCGGTGACGACATCGGCCACCACCCGGCCGGCGTACTTGTCGTTCTCGATGCGCATGAGCCGGACCCGACCGGAAACGGCGGCGCTGGCGAGGCGGTCGCGGGCCGCCGCCGCCATCGCCTTCTCCTCGGCGCACTTGCCTTGGAGCTCCGGCGCATCGATGCCCCGGATGCGCGCACTGACCACGAGGTCGACGCCGATCCAGACCCGTGCACGGAGCGCGAGGGTATCTCCGTCGACGATCCGGATCACGTCCGCCGCCACCGGGCCCGGCAGCGTTTCCGCCGCGACCGGCGTGCCCGCAAAGACGAGCGGCATGGTCAGCATCAGGCATCGCAGGCGAAGGCGGGCGCGTGGCATGTCGGGCTCAGGGAAGAGGAATTAAGTCCTATATAGGCGATTCTTCCTGACGAGGAAAGGCAGGCCGAAGCCACGCTTGGCGCTTTACGGCAGCGGCCCCTGCGCGATACGAGAGCAGGATGCCGGGCATCGCCCGATCAAGAAGAAGCCGGGAGGAACCATGATCGTCTGTGTCGGCGAGGCCCTGATCGATTTTCTGCCGCGCAAGACCACCGACGGCAGCGACAGCTACCAGCCTTTCGTCGGCGGTTCGGTGCTCAACGTCGCCGTGGCGATCGGTCGTCTCGGCGCTCCGGCGGGGTTCTTCTGCGGACTGTCCGAAGACTTCTTCGGCGCGATGATTCGCGAGGCGCTGATCGCCAGCAAGGTCGACTTCGCGCTCTGCCCGATCACCGCCCGCCCGACCACGCTCGCCTTCGTCAAGCTCACCAACGGCAACGCCGAGTACGCCTTCTTCGACGAGGGCTCTGCCCTCCGGATGATGGAGGAGGCCGACCTGCCGCCGATGCCGGCTGCCGTCACCGCCATGCATTTCGGCTCGATCGGCCTCACCGCCGAGCCGGTCGGCTCCGCCTACGAGACCATGATGCGGGACGAGAGCGCGGACCGGCTGGTCTCGTTCGATCCCAACGTCCGGCCCTCGCTGGTCAAGAATCGCGAGGGCTACATCGCGCGGATCGAGCGCATGGTCGCCATGGCCGACGTCATCAAGCTGAGCCGCGAGGATCTCGAATGGCTTGCTCCGGAGCGTGACTTCGAGACGGTGGCGGCCGAGTGGCTGAAGCGCGGCGCCAGCCTCGTCATCCTCACGCAGGGCGCGGACGGCGCCCGGGCGATCGCCAAGCGTGGGTCGGTCTTCGTCCGCAGCGTCGCGGTGACGGTCGCCGACACCATCGGCGCCGGCGATACGTTCTCCGCGGCGGTCCTTGCCCGGCTTCACGCCAAGGGCCGGCTCGACAAGCGCGCAGTGCGGTCACTGTCGGAGGACGATCTGACCGACCTCCTCAGTTATGCCGCCAAGGCGGCCTCGATCACCAGTTCGCGTCCCGGCGCGGATCCGCCCTGGTCGCATGAGATGGCGTGACGGGTGCGGCCTAGACACCTTTCTGTCGCAGGGGGTTGTGGTCTATACTTCCTGCGCATCAGCAAGGGGGGCTACCCATGACTATGCTTTCACCGGCGCCGACCGATGACACGCCGACGTGGCTGCGCATTCTGCTCGGCATCGTTCTCATCCTCGCCGGGCTGTTCGTGCTCGGGAATATCGCCGTGGCGACGCTTGCGGGCGTCTGGATCATCGGCATCGCCGCCATCGTCGGCGGCGCCTTTGAGATCATCCATGCCTTTTGGACCAAAGGCTGGGGCGGCTTCATCTGGCAGATCCTGCTCGGCATCCTCTACGTGATCGCCGGCATCTACATTGTCACCCGGCCTGTCCAGGGCGCGCTGGCGCTCACCTGGGTCATCGCCATCGTCTTCCTCGCGCTCGGCGTGGTCCGGCTCATCGCCGGTTTCCAGTTCTGGAAGGTCGGCGGCTGGCTGCTCGTGCTTTCCGGCATCTTCGGCATCGTTGCCGGCATCATCATTCTCAGCGGCTGGCCGGAATCGTCGATCTGGGTGATCGGTTTGCTGCTCGGCATCGATTTCGTCTTTGCCGGTGTCGGTTGGCTGATGTACGCCGCGGCGCCTCGAGCGCGCTAGCCCGCCAGCGGATCAGGGGGCGGCGCCATCGGGGCGCCGCCCTTCTTCTTGAACCCGAGCCCCGGGAGGACATCCGTCTTGGAACAGACCTGGCGCTGGTTCGGACCCAAGGATCCCATCACCCTCTCCCAGGTCCGCGAAGCCGGTGCCACCGGCATCGTCACCGCCCTCCACCAGATTCCCGGCGGCACCGCGTGGACCGATGCGGCGATCGCCGAACGCAAGGCGGCGATCGAGGCGGAAGGTCTGAGCTGGTCGGTGGTCGAGAGCATCCCGGTCACCAACGGCATCAAGGCTCGCACCGAGTCCTGGCGTCGCGACGTCGAGGCCTGGAAGCAGACGCTCAGCGCCCTCGGCCGCGCCGGCATCGGCATGGTCTGCTACAACTTCATGCCGATCGTCGACTGGACCCGCACCGATCTCGCCTGGCCGTTGCGATCGGGTCTTGCGCTCCGCTTCGATATCGTCGATTTCGCCGCCTGCGATGTCTTCATCCTTCAGCGCGCCGGGGCAGACGACGACTATGATGTCGATGTCCTTACCGCCGCCCAGAACCGCTTTGCCGGGATGACCGATGCGCGCCGGGCCGAGCTCGAGCGCATCATCCTGGCCGGCCTTCCCGGTTCGGACTTCGCCTATGACCGCGCGGCTTTCCTCGATCTCCTCAAGCAGTACGGCGGCATGGGGCCGGAAGAGCTCCGCCAGAGCCTCGGCGAGTTTCTCGACGAGGTCGTTCCGGTGGCCGAGGAAGCCGGCATCCGCCTCGGCATCCATCCCGACGATCCGCCGTTTCCGCTGTTCGGTCTGCCGCGGATCGTCTCGACCGCAGAGGACGCCGGGGCGCTGCTCGACGCCCATGACAGCCCCGCCAACGGCCTCACCTTCTGCGTCGGCTCCTACGGGTCGCGGGCCGACAACAACCTCGTCGAGATGATCGGCGCCTTTGGCCCGCGCATCAATTTCCTTCACCTCCGCAATGTCAGCATCGAGGCGCCGCAGGTCTTCCACGAGGCCGAGCACCTGGCCGGCGGGAGCGACATGGTGGCGATCATCGCTGCCGTGCGCGCCGAGGAGAAGCGGCGCGAGCACGAGGGCCGTCCCGACCACGTCATCCCCATGCGGCCCGACCACGGCCACCTCCTCGCGGCCGATCCGGTGCGCAACGCCAATCCCGGCTATTCCTACGTCGGGCGTCTCAAGGGTCTCGCCGAGCTCCGCGGCGTTATCCACGCGGTCGACGCAATGCGGGCCTGAGCCGGACGATATCGTCGTGACCGGCGCTCTTGAGTCCGATCCCCGCCGCTTTCTTCGCGGCCTCTTCGACGCCGCGGTCGCGGCCGCGCTGCCCGAGCGCGTGGTGCCGGCGCACCTGCCGCCGCGCCCGAAGGGCCGCACCATCGTCCTCGGCGCGGGGAAGGCGTCGGCGGCGATGGCGAAAGCGGTCGAGGACCGTTGGGACGGCCCGCTCGAAGGCCTGGTTGTCACCCGCAGCGGCCACGGCGTCCCTTGCCAGCGGATCGAGATCGTGGAGGCCTCGCATCCCGTTCCCGATGCTCGCGGCCGCGATGCGGCGCGCCGCATCCTGGCGCTGGCGGAGTCGGCCGGTCCGGACGATCTCGTGCTCTGCCTGATCTCGGGCGGCGGCTCGGCGCTGCTGGCGCTTCCGGCCGAGGGGCTGAGCCTTGAGGAGAAGCGCGTGGTCAACCGGGCGCTGCTCGCCTCCGGCGCCGACATCACGGCGATGAACACGGTTCGGAAGCACCTCTCGGCGATCAAGGGCGGCCGGCTCGCCGCCGCCGCATTCCCGGCCGAGACGGTCAGCCTCCTCATCTCCGATGTGCCGGGCGATGATCCCAGCGTCATCGCCTCGGGCCCGACGGTTGCCGACGCCACTGCCTTCGCCGACGCCCGCGCCGTGCTCGCCCGCTACGGGATCGACCCACCGCCCGCGGTCGCAGCCCATCTTGCCGCCGCGCAGGACGAGACGCCGAAGCCCGGGGACCCACGGCTCGGCCACTCCCGCGTCGTCACCATCGCCTCGCCGATCGCAAGCCTCGAAGCGGCGGCCGCGGTGGCCCGGGACGCTGGCGTCACGCCGCTCATCCTCGGTGATGCAATCGAGGGCGAGGCCCGCGAAGTCGGGCGCGCACTCGCCGGCATCGCGCTGTCCGCGCGCACCCACGGCGTGCCGGGCCGGCCTCCGCTCGTCCTCCTCTCCGGCGGCGAGACCACCGTCACCGTGCGCGGCTCAGGCCGCGGCGGCCGCAATGTCGAATTCCTTGCCGGCCTCGCCCTCGGCCTCCACGCCGCACAGGGAGTCTTTGCCCTTGCCGCCGATACCGACGGCATCGACGGCAGCGAG
>JAGRKZ010000181.1 GCA_020442065.1 Bauldia sp. | reverse complement strand
CCGAATAGGAGTTGAGCATCGAGATCACGACCGGCATGTCGGCGCCGCCGATCGGGACGATGATCAGGACGCCGAGGGCCAGCGCCGCGATGGTGATCAGCCAGAAGACAAAGTGGCTCTCGGTGAGCGTGAAGATCACGATCAGCGCCACCAGCAGGATACCAAGGCCGGCATTGATGACGTGGCGCGACGACAGCAGGATCGGCGCACCCGACATCCGGCCGTCGAGCTTGAGGAAGGCAATGACCGAGCCGGTGAAGGTCAGCGCGCCGATGGCGAGGCCGATCGACATCTCGACGAGGCTCGCGCCGTGGATGTGGCCCGGATCGCCGATGCCGAAAGCGGCCGGCGCGTACAGCGCGGCAGCGGCGACGAACACCGCTGCGAGGCCGACGAGGGAGTGGAAGGCGGCGACGAGCTGCGGCATCGCCGTCATCGGGATGCGGCGGGCGATCACCGCACCGATGCCGCCGCCGATGACGATGCCGAGCACGATCAGCAGCAGGCCACCCCAGCCAGGCGCCGCCAGGAACAGCGTTGTGACGACGGCGATCGTCATGCCGGCAATGCCGAACTGGTTGCCGCGGCGGGAACTCTCCGGGCTCGACAGTCCGCGGAGCGCGAGGATGAAGAAGACGCCTGCGACCAGATAGAGCAGCGCGGCTAGGTTGGCGTTCATGCCGCGCTCCCCCCGGAGGTGTTGGACCGTGCCACGACGAAGACCCCGATGGCGACGAGAACGGCGGAAGCGACCAGCGCCACCGCGCCGGCGACCAGCATCGGCGCCGCGCTACCGAGCGAAGAGCCGGCCGTGCCCCGCGACATCAGCAGGAAGCCGAGCGGCACGAGCAGAAGGCCGAACAGGAACAGGCGGCCCCAGGCCTGGGCACGCGCGCCCGGCGCCATCAGCGCGGTGACGAGAAAGATGATGAAGCCGAGACCGGTCGCAAGCTGAAAGATCGACGGCAGCATGTCGCGCAGCATCGGCTCAGCCCCTCTCTTTCTTCTTGTACATGGCGAGCATGCGCTGGGTGACGAGGAAGCCACCGAAAATGTTCACCGAGGCGAGCACCAGGGCGATGAAGCCGAAGGCCCGGGCCCAGCCGGTGCCATGGGCGACGGTGTCGGCTACCGAAACGCCGACGGCCAGCAAGGCGCCGACGACGATGACGCTCGAAATGGCATTGGTGACCGACATCAGAGGCGTGTGGAGGGCCGGGGTCACCGACCAGACGACGTAGTAGCCGACGAAGATCGCGAGCACGAAGATCGAGAGGCGGAAGACGAAGGGATCGATGGCGCCGCCGCTTGCCGCCGAGACGCCGTGGCCGACGAGATCGGCGGCCTGGTCGGCATAGCCCTGGGCGGCGAGGGCCGCGTCCTGTGCCGTCTGTGCGGCGGTGTGGGCGGTATCAGCCGCAGCCTGCGCGGCCTGGGCTGCCTGCTCGGGCGTCGTCGGGTCCATCATGCTCCTCCCTTGGCCGCGAAGGCCGGGTGCACGACCGCGCCGCCCCGGGTGAGGTTGGTCGCCTTGACCAGTTCGTCATCCCAATTGACGGCGAGGGCCTTGTTCGCCTTGTCGATCATGGTCTCAACGAAGGCGTAGAGATTGCGCGCGTAAAGGCCGGAGGCGCTGGCGGCGATGCGACCCGGCACGTTGAGATAGCCGACGATCCTGGCGTTGCCGACCCGGGCGACCTCGCCGGGCACCGCGCCCTCGACGTTGCCGCCGCGTTCGACCGCAAGGTCGACCAGCACCGAACCAGGCTTCATCGCGGCGACCATCTCGGCCGTTACGAGGCGAGGCGCCGGCCGCCCGGGGATCAGCGCGGTGGTGATGACGATGTCCTGCTTCTTGATGTGCTCGGCAACCAAGGCGGCCTGTTTGGCGCGATACTCGGCCGACATCTCCTTGGCGTAGCCGCCGGCGGTCTCGGCCTGCCTGAACTCCTCGTCCTCGACGGCGATGAACTTGGCGCCGAGGGATTCGACCTGCTCCTTGGCAGCCGGCCGGACGTCGGTCGCGGTCACCACCGCACCGAGACGCCGGGCGGTGGCGATGGCCTGGAGGCCCGCGACGCCAGCGCCCATCACGAAGACGCGGGCGGCCGGCACGGTGCCTGCCGCGGTCATCATCATCGGCAGGGCGCGACCATAGTTGGCGGCGGCGTCGATCACCGCCTGGTACCCGGAGAGGTTGGCCTGGCTCGACAGCACGTCCATGACCTGGGCGCGGGTGATGCGCGGCATGAACTCCATGGCGAAGGCGTCGACCCCGGCCTCCGCCATCGCCGCGACGGCATCCTCGTGGCCATAGGGATCCATGGTGGCGACGACCAGCGCGCCGCGCTTCATCAGCTTCAGCGTCTCCGCGTCCGGGCGACGGACCAGAAGCACGATGTCGGCATCGGCGAAGGTCGCCGCCGCATCGGCCGCGATCGTAGCCCCGGCCGCTTCATACTCCGCATCGGTGATCAGAGAACCGGAGCCGGCCCCGGCCTGGACCGTCACGCCGGCGCCAAGGGCGGTGAACTTCTTGACCGTCTCGGGTGTCGCCGCGACGCGGGTCTCGACACTGTCCGTTTCGGTCGGAACGGCGATCTTCATGGCTCAATCCGGTCGGAGCGTCGGCGTAAGGTATCATGCCGGCACCGGAACCGTGCCGGCGGCGAGGACGTCAGGTCGGGAAGTTCAAAGCAGGAACAGTGCCATCAGCACGAGCAGGATGACCAGGGCAACGGTCACCCACTTGGTGATCGACAGAAAATGCCGATACATGTGCAGATGGTCGTTGTAGTCGACCCCGGTCGCGGTGCCGAACTCCACGGTGCCATGCTCAGCCATTCTCGCAGTCTCCCCTCACGCCCCCTACACGCGCGCCGGCTTTATAGGCAAAAGCCGCGTCCGGCACAATGCGCCAAACGCCTCAGGCGCGCCTCCCCGATTGCGCCCGTCAGCGGGCCATGGTCAAACTCCGGAAACCAGGGGGACGGCACCATGGCAATCACGAAGATCGGCATCATCGGGCTCGGCAAGATCACCGAGGACCAGCACCTGCCGGTGATCGCCAGGAACCCCGCTTTCGAGCTGGCGGCGGTGACGAGCCAACGCGGCGTCAAGGTCGAGGGCGTCCCCACCTTCCGTACCCCCGCGCAGATGTATGAAGCCGTGCCGGAACTCGACGCGGTGGCGATCTGCACGCCGCCGCAGGTCCGGCACGCCATCGCGCGCGAGGCCCTCGCCGCCGGCAAGCACGTGATGCTCGAGAAGCCCCCGACGGCAACGGTGAGCGAGCTCGACGACCTCACCCGCGACGCCGCGGCCCGCGGCCGGGTGCTCTTCACCACCTGGCACTCGCAATACAACGCCGCGGTGATCCATGCCCGGCGGCTGCTCGAAGGCGAGACGGTGAAGCGCCTGATGATCACCTGGAAGGAGGACGTGCGGCGCTGGCATCCGGGCCAGAAGTGGATCTGGACCGCCGGCGGCTTCGGCGTGTTCGATCCCGGCATCAACGCGCTGTCGATCGTTACCGAGATCATGCCGGAACCGCTGTTCGTCGCCGCAGCCGACCTGACCTTCCCGTCCAACTGCGATGCGCCGATCGCCGCCTCGCTCCGCTTCCGTACCGCCAAGACGGCGGAGGGCCTCGGCGCCGAGTTCGACTGGCGCCAGACCGGGCCGCAGACCTGGGAAATCGAGATCGAAACCGCTGCCGGCGCCCAGCTCAAGCTCGCCAACGGCGGCGGGCGGCTCGAAGTCAACGGCGTCCTCGACGTCGAGCGGACGCCGCACGAATACGAGGACATCTACGACCGGTTCGCCGAGCTGCTGCGCGACGGTCGGAGCCTCGTCGACGCAGCGCCGCTCCGCCTCGTCGCCGACGCCTTCATGGTGGGCCGGCATTTGACCACCGAACCGTTCCACGACTGACCTGAGACGACGGGAGGCGCAGCTTGGCCACGCGTGGGTTTTTCGGACGCCGCCAGCCGCCGGAACACGCGGCGCGGCTTCCCCCGGGCCAGTACAAGGAGGAGGGCTTCCCGGTGCTCTCCGCTGGCCCGACGCCCCAGATTGCAATGCAATCCTGGCGGTTCACGCTGAAGAACGGGCCGCGACCGATCGCGTCGTGGAGCTGGGAGGAGTTCGGCAAGCTGCCGCGCACACCCCTCCGGCGCGATATCCACTGCGTCACCAAGTGGAGCAAGTTCGACACCAACTGGGAGGGCGTGCGGGTCGACGACATCCTCGCCGCGGCCGGAATCAGTGCGCCGACGCCCTATGTCCTCGCCCACTCCTATGACGGCTACGCCACCAATGTGCCCTACGCCGACCTCGTCGGCGACAAGGCCATGGTAGCGACAGCCTACGAAGGACGTCCGATCACCGCCGATCATGGCGGTCCGGCACGGCTCCTGGTGCCACACCTCTACTTCTGGAAGTCGGCGAAATGGGTCAACGCGCTCCAGTTCACCGCCCGTGACGAGCCGGGTTTCTGGGAACTGCGCGGCTATCACATCTATGGCGACCCCTGGAAAGAGCAGCGCTTCACGGGGGATTGATGCGCCCCACCCTTCCGTCCCGCTTACGGATGGATCGTGACCGGCGAGCGCCAACACAGGAATCGACATGGACGAAAGCCAAGAACCGCCACGCCTTCGCTGGCAGGAGGCGACGGTGGAACGGATCGTCGCGCAGACGCCGACGGTCAAGAGCTTCTTCCTCCGGCCGGCCGAGCCTTTCGACTTCATCGCCGGCCAGCACGTCGACCTGCGGCTGACCGCGCCGGACGGCTATCAGGCGCAGCGCAGCTACTCGATCGGTTCGACCCCCGGCGACGCGACCATCGAGCTCGTGATCGAGCGGCTCGAGGTCGGCGAGGTCTCGCTGTTCTTCCATGACGTCGCGCAAGTCGGCGACGCGATCGAGATCCGTGGCCCGATCGGCGGCCACTTCAACTGGCGTCCCATCGATGGCGGCCCGATTCTCCTGATCGGCGGCGGCTCAGGCGTGGTGCCGCTCCTCTCCATCCTCAGGGCGCGGCGGGCGGCCGGCAGCCGCACGCCCATGGTTCTGGTCTACTCGGCGCGGAGCCTCGCGGAGGTGATCTACCGCGACGAATTGATGCACGCGGCGGAGCACGAGGACGACTTCTCGATGATCCTCACGCTGACCCGGGAGACGGGACCGGTGACCGGCGCCCGGCTGGGGCGGATCATGCGCGAGACGATCGCCGAAGCCCTGGAGATGCTGGGCGAGCCGCCCCGCCTCGCCTTCATCTGCGGGGCGACCGCCTTCGTCGAGGTGGCGGCGATGTTCCTGATCGAGGCCGGGGTGCCGCCTGTCCGGGTCCGCACCGAACGCTACGGCGGCAGCCCGGCGGTGGCGCTCGACGCGAGCATCACCCTGGCGCCGGAGGCATGACGACGGGCGCGCATCGCTCGAATGTTCCACTTCGGTTTTACTCTCGCCTAAGCAATTCCGGCAAATAGTGCTACCCACGGCACCGGCGACGGACAGACCATGTACTCGCACATCGCATCCAACGATTCGATCGAGCCGCTCAACTTCTATGGCGGCTGGCTGGTCAACGGGACAATCGCGGCAGTCGGGGGATCGTACGCCGGACACGGCAAGTCCGAAGGCCAGTCGTGGATCGATATCGCCACCAATGTCGGGCTGCTGCGGCTGGTCGGGGTCGACTACGAGCTGAAGAGCGGGACGCCGCCGGCGAACGACGCCAGCTATGTGTACTTCGCCGTATACCCGAAGTCGTACCTCAAGGTGTCGACGGGCGCGACGGTCAACCGCGTCTTCTCGCACGACCACCAGACCAGCTTCGACAACGTCTATGGCGACGGCAGCAAGCCGACGGTCGGCCAAATCATCGGCAAGCGGCCGATCGACCTGCTGGCCACCAACGTCCACACCCGCGTCGATGGATCGAAGTTCGCCGACACGATCGTGCTCAATGACGCTGGCTCGGTCGCCTACAGCAACAAGGGCAAGGATACCGTCGAGGGGGGCCTCGGCGCCGACGAGATGTATGGCGGCGAGGGCAAGGACTACCTCTTTGGCGGCGGTGGCGCCGACTACATCCAGGGCGACAACGGCAACGACCGCATCTATGGCGGCGGCGACAACGATACGGCCCGCGGCAGCGCCGGCAAGGACTTCATCTATGGTGGCGACGGCGAGGACAGCCTCTCCGGCCAGTGGCAGAACGACCGACTCTACGGCGACGCCGATCACGATGTCCTCAATGGCGGCGACAACAATGACCGCCTTTACGGCGGCAGTGGCGAAGACGACCTGAAGGGCGGAAGGGACAACGACCGGCTCTATGGCGGCATCGACAACGACCGCCTCAAGGGCCAGTCCGGCAATGACAAGCTCTACGGCGAAGTCGGCCAGGACGCCCTTTATGGCGGCAGCGGCAAGGACAAGCTCTACGGCGGCGACGACAACGACGCGGTCTACGGCGGCGCCGACAACGACAAGGCCTTCGCCGGCATCGGCCAGGACACGGTCTATGGCGGAAGCGGCAACGATCAGGTCTACGGCGAAGACGACAACGACTGGCTCTACGGCGGAAGCGACAACGACAAGCTTTTTGGAGGGATCGCGAACGATTTCCTCTACGGCGAGGCGGGCCGGGACAAGCTCGACGGCGGGCACGACAACGACCGGCTCGACGGCGGCGACGGCCCGGACGTGCTGACCGGCGGCATCGGCGCCGACACCTTCGTGTTCTCGACCAAGCTCGGCCACGGCAACATCGACCGGATCACCGACTTCGAGGTCGGCAGCGACGGCATCTGGCTGTCGGCCAAGGTGTTCAAGCACCTGCCGATCGGCCCCCTTGCGGCCGACAACTTCGTCCGCGGCAGCGAGGCCGGCGACACGAACGACCACGTCATCTACGACGCCAAGAAGGGCGTGCTGTCCTACGACGCGAACGGCAGCAAGAAGGGCGGCGAGCAGGTCTTCGCCAAGGTCGACAAGAACACCGACCTCCACAACAGCGACTTCTACGTGGTGTGAATCGGCGGCGAGACCGCGTACGGCTCAAACGACGAGGATCGCCCGGAAGTCGTTGACGTTGGTCAGCGTCGGGCCGGTGACGACGAGATCGCCCAGCCCGGCGAACAGCCCGTAGCAGTCGTTGTCGGCCAGCAGAGCCGCCACGTCGAGCCCGGCGGCGCGGGCGCGGGCGAGCGTGTCGGGCGTCACGACCGCACCGGCGTTGTCCTCGCTGCCG